>NZ_DF968297.1:0-62623 GCF_001270025.1 Streptomyces azureus
GAGTCCACGCTGACCAGGGACATGTCGATCTCGTCCCTGCGAGCGGCTTCGGCGATCGCCTCTTCCAGAAGGGTCTGGAAGACGCCGGCGTCCCGCCATCGCATGAAGCGGTTGTAGACCGTCTGCCAGGCGCCGAACCGCTCGGGCATCTCCCGCCACTGGCTGCCCGTGCGGAACCTCCAGATCACCCCCTCGAACTGCTCACGCAGCCGCTCGGGGTACGGGCCGAATCTGCCGACGGGCAGGAACGGCTCGATGAACTCCCACTCCCTGTCGTTAAGTTGCGCACGCGTCACACCACAGTCCTATCGGACCGACACCCCACCCCGGGCTTGATCGCAACTAAAGACAGCCCCTAGGGCCCTTCACGGACGCGGCGCTTTGACGCCGTGCACGCGCGCGTACTCCCCGGCGAGCCAGGGCCCGAGATCGTCGACGTACGACACGAGCACGGCGGCGTCCCCCGTCGGCTCCCGGCCGAGGGCGGCCGCGGCCCGCATCTGCTCGGCGCGCTGCGGGTAGTACCGGGCGAACGCCTCGGCCATCTTCCGCAGGTCGCTGGTCCAGCCGTTCCAGCGAGGCATGACCAGGGTGAAGCCCGTGCGCACGAGGTGCCGGGACATGAAGCGGACGAGCGGACGGCGGGCCTCTTCCGTGTCGCCTGCCTCGGCGATCCGCCGGCGCCAGCGCGGGAGGAGCAGGGCCAGATCGCCGTTGGTCTCGCGGGCCAGCAGTGAGCCGGGGCGGTAGCGCGGCAGGTGCGCGGCCAGGTCCTCGCCCAGCAGAGGGGTGCACAGGCAGGCGACGAACCACCCCAGGTCGTAGCGCTCCAGGTCGCTCAGCAGCCGCGCCCGGCTGAACAGCAGCGTCCCGTGCCCGTCGAGTTGCTCGAACTCCTCGTCCAGCGCCGCACCGAGGGCACGGGCCTCCGCCCGGTCCGTGTCGGTCGGCTCCTCGCGCAGGGCGAGCAGCAGATCGAGGTCGCTGCGCCCCGCGCGCGCGGTGCCGCGCGGGATCGACCCGTAGAGGTACGCGCTGTGCAGCCGCGCCCCGAACACGTCGGCCAGCCGCTCCCCGGCCGCGGCGACGACCGGACGGAAGGCGTCGGGCACGCGCGCGAGGGAGCCCTCCCGGGCGATGAAGCCCTGGGCGTCGAGTCCCGGGCGGTGAACGGTTCCGGCCATGCGGTCACTGTGCCGTGAAGGGGGATGCCGACGCGGCCCCTTTTCGTGCCGCGTACGACGTCGGGCCCCGTCCCGCGAGGAGACAGGGCCCGACGGCGACGTACGGCCAGGGGTGCGTGCGCGTCAGCGTGAGCGCTTGGCGAGGCGTTCCACGTCCAGGAGGATCACCGCGCGGGCCTCCAGGCGCAGCCAGCCGCGCTGGGCGAAGTCCGCCAGTGCCTTGTTGACCGTCTCGCGGGACGCGCCGACCAGCTGGGCCAGCTCCTCCTGCGTGAGGTCGTGGACGACGTGGATGCCCTCCTCGGACTGCACGCCGAACCGGCGGGAGAGGTCCAGCAGGGCGCGGGCGACACGGCCCGGGACGTCCGAGAAGACGAGGTCGGACATCGCGTCGTTGGTCTTGCGCAGCCGGCGGGCGACGGCGCGCAGGAGCGCCGTGGCCACCTCGGGGCGGGCGTTCAGCCAGGGCTGGAGGTCGCCGTGGCCGAGGCCGAGCAGCTTGACCTCGGTCAGCGCCGTGGCGGTCGCGGTGCGCGGGCCCGGGTCGAACAGCGACAGCTCGCCGATGAGCTCGCCGGGGCCGACCACGGCCAGCATGTTCTCGCGGCCGTCGGGGGACGTGCGGTGGAGCTTGACCTTCCCCTCCGTGACCACGTACAGGCGGTCGCCGGGGTCACCCTCGTGGAACAGCGAGTCACCGCGCGCGAGGGTCACCTCACTCATGGAGGCGCGGAGCTCCGCGGCCTGCTCGTCGTCGAGCGCCGCGAAGAGCGGATTGCGCCGCAGAACGTCGTCCACGAGTTCTCTCCTTGTCGACCTGCTCAGGGGCTGTTGCCCCCGCGTACCAAGGCACCGTGGTGCCCATTTTGCCGGACGGTCCAAACAGTGTGATCTGTCACAAGGATGCCGCACACGTGTCCCGGGGTACGCGGCAGGGGTCCAATTGGGCGCCGATCTTCGGGGTCCGGGGCGGATGTCGGTGCCGGGCCTTAGGCTGGCCGGGTGTCCAAATCGCCGGTGAGAGCACAGGCCGAGGGGGCTGCGCGGGTGGTTGTACGTCGCGATTCCGCTGTGGGCGAACAGAGCCCCGATGGCGGTAGGAAAACGGCGAAAGCGACAGGGGAGGCGGAGCCTTCCGGGAAGTCGGCGCCGGCGAAGAAGGCGCTTGCCAGGAGGGCCGGGGCCGCGAGTGAGCAGGCATCTGCGATGCAGGCTGCGGCTGTGAAGAAGGCCGCGTCTGCGAAGAAGGCTGCGGCTGTGAAGAAGGCCGCGCCTGCGAAAAAGGCCCCCGCCGCCAAGAAGGTCACCGTCGCCCCCAAGAAGGCCACGGCCCGCATCAAGGGCACCGCCCCGGCCAGCGTCGTCCACCCCCCGAGTGGCGAGTCCCGCACCGCCCTGGTCCGCCGGGCCCGCCGTATCAACCGCGAGCTCGCCGAGGTCTACCCGTACGCCCACCCCGAGCTGGACTTCACCAACCCCTTCCAGCTGGTGGTCGCCACGGTCCTGTCCGCCCAGACCACCGACCTGCGCGTCAACCAGACCACCCCCGCCCTCTTCGCCAAGTACCCCACCCCGGAGGACCTGGCCGCCGCCAACCCGGAGGAGGTGGAGGAGATCCTCCGCCCGTGCGGCTTCTTCCGGGCCAAGACCAAGTCGGTCATAGGGCTGTCCAAGGCCCTCGTGGAGGACTTCGGCGGCGAGGTCCCCGGCCGGCTGGAGGATCTGGTCAAGCTGCCCGGCGTCGGCCGCAAGACCGCGTTCGTCGTGCTCGGGAACGCCTTCGGCCGGCCCGGCATCACCGTGGACACGCACTTCCAGCGCCTGGTGCGCCGCTGGCAGTGGACCGCCGAGACCGACCCGGACAAGATCGAGGCCGCGGTCGGCGCGCTCTTCCCGAAGAGCGACTGGACGGACCTCTCGCACCACGTGATCTGGCACGGCCGCCGGATCTGCCACGCCCGCAAGCCCGCGTGCGGCGCTTGCCCGATCGCCCCGCTCTGCCCGGCGTACGGCGAGGGCGAGACCGACCCGGAGAAGGCCAGGAAGCTGCTCAAGTACGAAAAGGGCGGCTTCCCCGGCCAGCGTCTGAACCCCCCGCAGGCCTACCTGGACGCGGGCGGCAAACCGGCGCCGCCGCTGGGGGCCGGATGAGCTGCCCCGCGAGCCCCTCGATCAGGGGATCGCGGCCGTTCACGGAACGATCTCAGGGCCGCCGCGCGTTGGAAGCGGCAGGACGACGGGGGTGGCGATGACTCGGGCGAGCGACACACAGGGCGGGTCGGTGACGGTGAGCAAGGAGGGCCTGCCCGGCTGGCTGGACCCGGTGGTGCACGCCGTGGAGACGGTCCGGCCGCGGCAGCTGAGCCGCTTCCTGCCGCCGGAGGACGGCGCCGGGCGGCAGTCCGCCGTGCTGATCCTCTTCGGTGAGGGCGAGCGCGGACCGGAGCTGCTGCTCATGGAGCGCGCGCATTCCCTGCGCTCGCACGCCGGTCAGCCGTCCTTCCCTGGCGGCGCCCTCGACCCGATGGACGGTGACCCGCGCGGCGACGGTCCGCTGCGGGCGGCCCTGCGGGAGGCGGAGGAGGAGACCGGCCTCGATCCCTCCGGCGTCCAGCTGTTCGGCGTTCTGCCCCGGCTGTACATCCCGGTCAGCGGCTTCGTCGTCACCCCGGTGCTGGGCTGGTGGCGTGAGCCCACCCCGGTCGGGGTCGTCGATCCGAACGAAACCGCCAGGGTCTTCACCGTCCCCGTGGCGGATCTCACGGATCCCGCGAACCGCGCCACCGCCGTCCACCCCAGCGGCCACCGAGGCCCGGCATTTATGGTCGAATCGGCACTTGTCTGGGGTTTCACGGCCGGAATCATCGACCGGCTGCTGCACTACTCGGGCTGGGAGCGGCCCTGGGACCGCGAGAAGCAGGTCCCGCTCGACTGGCGCGCATGACAGGGTGGCCTCCGTGAACGTGCTGGACATCTTGTTGCTGGTCGCCGCCGTGTGGTTCGCGGTCGTCGGGTACCGCCAGGGGTTCGTCGTCGGCATCCTGTCGGTGATCGGCTTCCTGGGCGGCGGTCTCGTCGCCGTCTACGCGCTGCCCGTCATCTGGGACGCGATCACGGACAACGCGGAGGTGAGCACGACTGCGGCCGTCGTCGCGGTCGTCGTCGTCATCGTCTGCGCCTCCGTCGGCCAGGCCCTCACCACCCACCTCGGCAACAAGCTGCGCCGACACATCACCTGGTCCCCGGCCCGGGCCCTGGACGCCACCGGAGGCGCGCTCGTCAACGTCGTGGCGATGCTCCTGGTCGCCTGGCTGATCGGTTCGGCCCTCGCGGGCACCACGCTGCCGACGCTCGGCAAGGAGGTCCGCAACTCCAAGGTGCTGCTCGGCGTCTCCCAGGCGCTGCCGGACCAGGCCGCCACCTGGTTCGCGGACTTCTCCTCGGTCCTCGCGCAGAACGGCTTCCCGCAGGTCTTCAGCCCGTTCGCGAACGAGCCGATCACCGACGTCCAGCCCCCGGACCCGGCTCTGGCCAACAGCCCGGTGGCCACCCGCGCCCAGCGCTCCATCGTCAAGGTCATGGGCACCGCCCCGAGCTGCGGCAAGGTCCTGGAGGGCACCGGCTTCGTCTTCGGCGACCGCCGCGTGATGACCAACGCGCACGTGGTGGGCGGCGTCGACGAACCGACCGTGCAGATAGGCGGCGAGGGCAAGAAGTACGACGCCACGGTGGTGCTCTACGACTGGCGGCGCGACATCGCCGTACTGGACGTTCCGGACCTCAAGGCGCCCGCGCTGCGGTTCACCACCGAGGACGCGGGCAGCGGCGACGGCGCGATCGTCGCGGGCTTCCCGGAGAACGGGGCGTACGACGTGCGTGCCGCACGCGTGCGTGGCCGCATCACGGCCAACGGCCCGGACATCTACCACCGCGGCACGGTCCGCCGCGACGTCTACTCCCTCTACGCGGCCGTCCGCCAGGGCAACTCCGGCGGCCCGCTGCTCACCCCCGACGGCAGGGTCTACGGCGTCGTCTTCGCCAAGTCCCTCGACGACGCCGAGACGGGTTACGCGCTGACCGTGGACGAGATCCAGCAGGACATCACCAAGGGGCGCAACGCCAACCAGCAGGTAAGCAGCGACAACTGCGCGCTCTAGGAGTGGTGCTGGAGCGGGGCAGCCGGCGGGTCACTCGCGCGGGTGACGCCTCAGTCGCGTGTGTGGCGCAGACGTACGGAGACCCAGCGGGCCCGGCGGCGGAGGATGCGCGGGATCCCGACCCTGGGGTCCGCGGTCGCCATCTGCGGTGCGCCGCTTCGCTGGTGGGGGTTCGCACCGCCCGCCGAGCGGCGATTGCGGCTTGCGTCACTGTAGTCGTGCGTCCAGCCCATACCCCGACGTGTGCCCCCGCCCCATGGTCGATAACCGCCCCCGGGGCGTCCAATTGGCCTATGCGCCAGGCAATTGGCCGTTCGTAGGACAAGCGTTCACGTGCGGATACCGGCCGCGGTCACCCGGTCACCGATCGGGTTCGGGGTCCTTCAGCCAGTTGATGAGCTCCGAGGAGAACGCGACCGGGTCCTCCTCGTGCGGGAAGTGGCCGAGGCCGTCGAACAGGCGCCAGCGGTACGGGGCTTCCACGTACTCGCCGGATCCGGCCGCGCTGCGCGTGCGCATCACGGGGTCGAGCGAGCCGTGCAGATGGAGCGTCGGCACGCGCACGGGCCGCTTCATCCGGCGGTTGAACTGGATGCCGTCCGGGCGGGCCAGGGAGCGCACCATCCAGCGGTACGGCTCGACCGCGCAGTGCGCGGCGGAGGGGATGCACATGGCCCGGCGGTAGTTCTCCAGCGCCTCGTCCTCCGGCGGGCGCGGCCCGGACCAGTCCTGGATCAGCCGGGCCACGAGCTCACCGTCGTCAGCGGTGAGCTGCCGCTCCGGGATCCAGGGCCGCTGGAACCCCCAGACGTGTGAGCCGGCGCGGCTCTGCTTGACGTCTCGCAGCATGGCCGAGCGCCAGCGCCGCGGGTGTGGCATGGACTCGACCGCCAGCCGTCGCACCAGCTTCGGGCGCATCGCGGCGGCCGTCCATGCGAGGTACCCGCCCAGGTCGTGGCCGACCAGCGCGGCGTCCGGCTCGCCGAGCGAGCGGATGACGCCGGTGACATCGAGCGCGAGGTTGGCGGGGTCGTAACCGCGCGGCGTGCGGTCGCTGCCCCCGACGCCCCGCAGGTCCATGGCGACGGCCCGGAAGCCCGCGTCGGCGAGCGCCACCAGCTGGTGCCGCCAGGTCCACCAGAACTGCGGGAAGCCGTGCAGCAGCAGCACCAGCGGCCCGTCGCCCAGCTCGGCGATGTGGAAGCGGGCGCCGTTGGCGGCGACGTCGCGATGGTTCCAGGGGCCGTCCAGCAGCACGGCCGAGGCCGGTTGTGCCGGGGGAGTGGCGGGGTCGGTCATGACGACGAGCGTGCCACAACGTCGACGACCTCGGGGACCCGGTCCTTCGCAAGCTCCGGACGCGGGTGCGGCTTGGCCTTCTGCAGGACGCCCGCGGTCTCCTTCATGGAGGCGGCGACCTTCTGCGGGCCCTTGCTCTTCTTGGCCTTCTTCGCGAAGACCACGCCGATCAGCGCGAGCACGACCGCGACCAGTACGTTCGCCGCGAAGGACAGCAGGAAGCAGATCGCGAGGTTCCAGTCGCTCCAGGTGCGGATGCCGTACGCCAACGCGAAGTTCAGCATCGGCAGGGAGAACAGCAGTACCGCCCCCGCCATCGAGAAGGCGCCGCCGCTGGTCGCGCCGCGCTTCACGTCCTGCTTGAGCTGCGCCTTCGCCAGCGCGATCTCGTCGTGCACCAGCGCCGACATTTCCGCCGTCGCCGAGGCGAACAGCTGGCCGATGGTGCGTTCGGCGCCGACCGGGCTGCCGTCGGGTGCGCTCATCGCGGTCTCCCTCTTCTGCGTACGGTCCGATTTCCGCGTCTTGTGCCTGACTGGCCACAGTCGTCCGA
Organism: Streptomyces azureus; assembly: GCF_001270025.1. NCBI lineage: Bacteria > Bacillati > Actinomycetota > Actinomycetes > Kitasatosporales > Streptomycetaceae > Streptomyces > Streptomyces azureus. The sequence goes on from NZ_DF968297.1 coordinate 7,194, forward strand.
CTGCGTACGGCCTGACTGCGTACGGTCCCGTCTTTTGTACCGTCCCGTCAGATCATGCCGGACGGTGGTGGTCATCGCCTGCCCCGCCCGGTACTTCGGCAAGCCCGTGCCGCGCGACTGCCTTCTCCTGGGCGATCCGGCGGTGTTCGGCGGCCTTGCGTTCGTAGACGTCGGCCAGCCGCAGGTGGTACGCCGGGTCGTCCTCCTCGTAGATGTCCGGGATGCCGTCGAGGTCCTCGTCGCGCTCCTCGGCCTCCCACAGGCGGCGGTACTTGGCGTTGCGTATCTTCAGCAGGACCGTCGCGAGTGTCGCGGCGATGAGCGAGCCCAGCAGCACGGCGGCCTTGACCTCGCCGGTCATCGTCTGGTCGCCCTCGAAGGCGAGTTCGCCGATGAGCAGCGAGACGGTGAAGCCGATGCCGGCGAGGCTCGCCACCGCGAACACGTCCCCCCAGGCGAGGTCGTCGCTGAGCGAGGCCCGGGTGAAACGGGCCGTCAGCCACGTCCCGCCGAAGATGCCGAGCGTCTTGCCGAGAACCAGCCCGAGGACGACACCGAGGGTCTCCGGCTTGGTGAACACGTCGGCGAGCGCGCCGCCGGAGATGGAGACACCCGCGCTGAACAGCGCGAACAGCGGAACGGCCAGCCCCGCCGACAGGGGCCGTACGAGGTGCTCGATGTGTTCGCCGGGGGAGTGGGCCTCGTCCGCGTGGCGGTGGCAGCGCAGCATGAGCCCCATGGCGACACCGGCGATGGTGGCGTGGATACCGCTGTTGTACATCAGCGCCCAGATGACGAGCGCGAGCGGCACGTACACGTACCAGCCGCGTACGCCCTGGCGCAGCAGCAGCCAGAAGAGGGCCAGACCCACGACGGCGCCGCCGAGCGCGGCGAAGTTCAGGTCGTCGGTGAAGAACACCGCGATGATCAGGATCGCGAAGAGGTCGTCGACGACGGCGAGCGTGAGCAGGAAGGCCCGCAGCGCGCTCGGCAGGGACGTGCCGATGACGGCGAGCACGGCGAGCGCGAAGGCGATGTCGGTGGCGGTGGGCACGGCCCAGCCGGCCAGGGAACCGCCGCCGGTGACGTTGGTGAAGACGTAGACGAGCGCCGGTACGGCCATCCCGCACAGCGCGGCGACGACCGGCAGCGCGGCGGCCTTGGGGTCGCGCAGGTCGCCCGCGACGAGCTCGCGCTTGAGTTCGATGCCCGCGACGAAGAAGAAGACCGCGAGCAGCCCGTCGGCGGCCCAGTGCGCGACCGACAGGTCCAGGCCGAGGGTGGCGGGGCCGAAGTGGAAGTGGGAGACGCTCTCGTAGCTGTCGTGCAGCGCGGGGATGTTCGCCCAGAGCAGCGCGGTGATCGCGGCGGCGAGCAGCAGCACACCACCGACGGTTTCGGTGCGCAGCGCGTCCGCCACGTAGGTCCGCTCGGGGAGGGAGAGCCGTCCGAGGACCTTGCGGGGGGTGGAGGGGCGGGGCGCGGTCACGTGGGAGACCTCCGGTCGGTGGGCAGGGCTGAACACATGCCGACCAGACTTCCCGGCGCACCATGAAGCAGTTGTTTTTCTTAGCCTAGGTAAACATCCTAGGTAAACATAGGGCCGAACGCACCTGGTGATCACCACCGGGGTGCCGAAGGGGCACTCGGCGTGCCGACCACCGGGTGCCCCTTCGTCCGCCGCGCTATGCCTGTGCGGTGATCAGTCCTCGCTGGGCGCGGCCGGCAGCTTCGCCTGGATCAGGTCCATGACCGTGGAGTCGGTCAGCGTGGTGACGTCACCGAGCTGGCGGTTCTCGGCGACGTCCCGCAGCAGACGGCGCATGATCTTGCCGGAGCGGGTCTTGGGCAGCTCGGCCACCGGCAGGATCCGCTTGGGCTTGGCGATCGGGCCGAGGGCGTTGCCGACGTGGGCGCGCAGCTCGTCGACCAGGGTCTCGGTCTCGGAGGCCGTGCCGCGCAGGATCACGAAGGCGACGATCGCCTGCCCGGTCGTCTCGTCCGCCGCGCCGACCACGGCCGCCTCGGCGACCGAGGGGTGGGAGACGAGCGCGGACTCGACCTCCGTGGTGGAGATGTTGTGGCCGGAGACGAGCATGACGTCGTCGACCCGGCCGAGCAGCCAGATGTCGCCGTCGTCGTCCTTCTTGGCACCGTCACCGGCGAAGTACTTGCCCTCGAAGCGGGACCAGTAGGTGTCGATGAACCGCTGGTCGTCGCCCCAGATGGTGCGCAGCATCGACGGCCACGGCTCGGTGAGCACCAGGTAGCCGCCACCGCCGTTGGGCACCTCGCCCGCCTCGTCGTCGACGACCGTCGCGGAGATGCCGGGCAGCGGCGTCTGCGCGGAGCCGGGCTTGGTCGCGGTCACACCCGGCAGCGGGGTGATCATCATCGCGCCGGTCTCGGTCTGCCACCAGGTGTCGACGATCGGGGTGCGGTCGCCGCCGATGTTCTTGCGGTACCAGATCCACGCCTCGGGGTTGATCGGCTCGCCCACCGAGCCCAGCACCCGCAGGCTGGACAGGTCGAACTTGGCGGGGATGTCGTCGCCCCACTTCATGAACGTACGGATCGCGGTCGGCGCGGTGTAGAGGATCGTCACGCCGTACTTCTGCACGATCTCCCAGAAGCGGCCCTGGTGCGGCGTGTCGGGGGTGCCCTCGTACATGACCTGCGTCGCGCCGTTGGCGAGCGGGCCGTAGACGATGTAAGAGTGGCCGGTGACCCAGCCGACGTCGGCGGTGCACCAGTACACGTCCGTCTCCGGCTTGAGGTCGAAGACGGCGTGGTGCGTGTAGGCGGTCTGCGTGAGGTAGCCGCCGGAGGTGTGCAGGATGCCCTTCGGCTTACCCGTGGTGCCCGAGGTGTAGAGGATGAACAGCGGGTGCTCGGCGTTGAACGCCTGCGGGGTGTGTTCGGCGCTCTGCCGCTGCACGACGTCGTGCCACCACACGTCGCGGCCCTCGGTGAAGGCGACCTCCTGGCCCGTGCGGCGCACGACCAGGACGTGTTCCACGTTGCCCGCCTTCTCGACGGCCTCGTCCACGGCTGGCTTGAGCGCGGACGGCTTGCCGCGCCGGTAGCCGCCGTCGGAGGTGATGACCACGCGCGCGTCGGCGTCCTGGATGCGGGTGGCGAGCGCGTCCGAGGAGAAACCGCCGAAGACGACGGAGTGCGCGGCGCCGATGCGGGCGCAGGCCAGCATCGCGATCGCCGTCTCGGGGATCATCGGCATGTAGACGGCGACCCGGTCGCCGGCCTGAACTCCCAGTTCCAGCAGGGCGTTGGCGGCCTTGGAGACCTCGTCCTTGAGCTCGGCGTAGGTGATGGCACGGCCGTCGCCGGGCTCGCCCTCGAAGTGGATCGCGACCCGGTCGCCGTGCCCGGCCTCCACGTGCCGGTCGACGCAGTTGTAGGCGACGTTGAGCTCGCCGTCCTTGAACCACTTGGCGAACGGCGGGTTCGACCAGTCGAGGGTCTCGGTGGGCTCCTTGGCCCAGGTCAGCCGACGGGCCTGCTCGGCCCAGAAGCCGAGCCTGTCAGCCTTGGCCTGTTCATACGCCTCCGCGGTGACGTTGGCGTTGGCGGCCAGGTCGGCGGGGGGTGCGAACCTGCGCTCTTCCTTGAGCAGGTTGGCCAGGCTTTCGTTGCTCACGGCATCTGCCTTTCCCAGGGTGTCCGTTGTGTCCCAGGCCACAGCTCATCAGACCCGGGGGTGCGGTGACAAGGGCCGACCGCCGATTGGTTTAGACCTGTCGGGCGGTGGTGTCGGCGGCCGGCGTCATCCGTACCCACGGACGCCGACCAGGGAAGGTTCAGCCTGTGTAACGCGCGTCACCCGTGGATCGGGGGCGTGGCCACCACGGGCGGCGGGGTGCGCGGCTCGCAGGCCGTCGGGCCCGTCGGGCCCGTCGGGGCTGTGGGCCGGTGGCCGTGGGGCCGGTGGCCATGGGGCTGTGGGCCGGTGGGGCCGTCCGGGCCGCACACCCGCACGCGTGCCGGGCGCACGCCGTCATGGGCTCACGCCGTCAGGTCCGCCTCGCGTACGCGGTCGAAGACGACGCCGTCGTCCGTCTCGGTGAGCAGGTAGGCCTCGGCCTCGCCCACGTGGAAGTACATCCCGTGCAGCTCCAGGGTGCCCTCGTCGAGGGCCCGGGCCACCGAGTCGTGGGCGCGCAGGTGCTCCACCTGCTGGACCACGTTGGTCAGGCAGAGCTGCTCGACCGCGTCCTCTGGTGCCCGTCCGGCCAGCCTGCCCCACGGCCGGCTGTCGTCGGCCATGCGCTCCAGGCTCGGCAGCCCGTGCCGCAGCCACCGCTTCAGCGGTGTCCGGGCGCCACCGGGCTCGGAGTTGAGCAGCGCCTGCATGGCGCCGCAGCCCGAGTGCCCGCACACCGTGATGGACCGCACCCGCAGCACGTCCACGGCGTACTCGATCGCGGCCGCCACCGAGTCGTCGCCGCTCTCCTCGCCCGGTCGTGGGACGAGGTTGCCCACGTTGCGCACGACGAACAGGTCGCCCGGACCACTGGAGGTGATCATCGATGTGACCAGTCGTGAGTCGGCGCAGGTCAGGAAGAGCTGCGACGGCCGCTGCCCCTCCCGCGCCAGCCGGGCCAGCTCGCTGCGCACCAGGGGCGCGGTGTTGCGCTGGAACGCGCTGATGCCACGCACCAGTTCGTGCCCACTGGCTCCGCCGGCGCCTGTCGTCTCAGGCTCGCTGCGGTCCGTCCCGGCCCGGAAGCTCCGGGAAGGGGGAGCGGGCTGGGGGCGGTCGCACTGGTGGTTGCGCCAGTGCGTCCAGGGCCGGCAGCGGCAGCCGGTGACGGCCTGGGGCTCGGAGATGCGGGTGCCGGGGTGCCGGCCGGTGATCTCGACGGTGCCGCCCTGCGCGGTGTGCGTCTTCTGCCAGTCCTGCAACGTCTCGTACGCCGCGTGGTCCATGAACGACCCGTCCAGCTCGACGACGGTGTCGGCCCCGTGGGGTACGAGATGCAGGGCCCGGCTGAGCCGTGGCACCGCGAGGAACGTCAACTGCCCTCTGACGTGTACGTGATGGACTCCTTCCGTCTCTTCGTGCGTGATGCGGGTGCGGGTGAGGCGGTGCAGGGCGACGCCGACGGCCATGGCGATGCCCAGGGCCACGCCCTGCAGAACGCCGAGGGACACCACGCCCAGGGTCGTGACGGCGTAGACCCACACCTCTCGGTGGCGCGTCACCGTGCGGATGTGGTGCAGGGACACCATCTGGATGCCGACGGCCATCACCAGGGCGGCGAGCGAGGCGAGCGGGATGAGCTCCAGGATCGGGACCATCAGCAGCGCGGCGATCACTACGAGAACGCCGTGCAGCATCGTGGAGTTCCGGCTCACCGCGCCCGCGTGCACATTCGCCGAAGTCCGCACTGCCACGCCCGCGATGGGCAGTCCGCCGAGAGAGCCGGAGACGATGTTGGCGGCGCCCTGCCCGAGCAGTTCGCGGTCGAGGTCGGAGCGCCGGACGCGGGCGGGCAGGCCCGGGCGGTCGGCCGCCAGCTTGTCCACGGCGACCGCCCCGAGCAGCGACTGCACGCTGCACACCAGTGTGGTGGTGAGCACCGCGGCGACGAGGCCGAGCACGGGACCCTCGGGCAGTCCGGCCAGGGCGTGGTTGCTCCAGGACGGCAGGTCGACCTTGGGCAGGCGGAGCCCGGCGAGGGCGGCGGCCGCGCTGGCTCCGGCGACGGCGACGAGCGCGGCCGGGAACTTGCGCAGCAGGCGTCCGGCCCGGCCGGGCAGTCTCGGCCAGAGCAGCAGCAGCGCCAGGGTCAGCGCGCTCACCGACACGGCCGCGGGGCCCATGTCCGCCAACTGGGTGGGCAGGGCACGGAGGTTGTCCGGGACGGAACTCTGCGGTGTGCCGCCGAGCACGATGTGCAGCTGGGCGACGGCGATGGTGACGCCGATCCCGGCGAGCATGCCGTGCACGATGGCGGGGCTGACGGCGAGGGCGCCACGGGCCACGCGCAGGCAGCCCAGGCCGAGTTGGGCGAGGCCGGCGAGGACCGTGATGGCACAGGTCGTCCGCCAGCCGTAGCGCTGGATGAGATCGGCGGTGACGACGGTGAGTCCGGCGGCCGGTCCGCTCACCTGGAGCGGGGAGCCGCCGAGCCGTCCGGCGACGAGCCCGCCCACGGCGGCGGCGACGAGGCCGGCCTGGAGCGGTGCGCCGGTGGCGAGGGCGATGCCCAGGGACAGGGGCAGGGCGATCAGGAAGACCGCGATCGAGGCCGACACGTCGGCACCCGCGATCCGGAAGCGGCGGGGGCCGCCCGGCGGCGGGCTGTGGGGTGGATGGGTGCGCTCGGTCCGGTTCGGATCGGCGGCACGGGTGGGGACGCAGGCTGACATGTTTTCCCGTCTCCTCCGGGGCTGCGCGGTCGCGTAACGGCGCTCTCCGCTCGGGGCGGGGGCCGGTCGCGGCCGTGGTCACGGTGTAAATCGGCGGGATGGTTCAACGCTCGGTAAACGGATCGTAATGCAGAGTAAAGGAGAAGAAAGGACTTTACGGGCAAATGGGCGAATAAAACCCTCCGAAGAGTGAAGTGACCATGCGATCGGCTTGTCGTACTAGCTCCTTCTCGGTCTCGTGCGAATTTGGCGGCGCTGTCCGCACCCGAGAGAAGGAAGAAGGTGGGCGGAACATGGCAGCCACCCACAGGATCGCCGCGGGCTCCGTGATCGCCGCGCTTTGCGCCGCATCGCTCGCCGGTTGCGGGGCCGGCACATCGCGGCAGGAGGCCCCCGCCCCGCAGAAGGCGAAGCCGGCTCAGGCGCCGAAGAGCGCGGTCCGGCTGATCGGAGACGGCTCCACCGCCTACACCGGTGCGCAGCCCCACCTGCCCAGACCCGAGCGGCTGCGGCCCGGCCAGAAGCCACCGCAGTTCGTCGTCTTCTCCTGGGACGGCGCGGGCGAGGACAGCCAGAAGCTGTTCTCGCACTTCCGCAAGGTCGCCAGGGCGAACAACGCGACCATGACCTACTTCCTGAGCGGCGTGTACCTGCTGCCGGACGACAAACGCGACCGGTACCGGCCGCCGCAGCACTCCCCGGGCCGCTCCGACATCGGCTTCAACGACCGCCGCGGCATCGCCGCCACCGTGGAGCAGCTGCGCCTGGCGTGGCTGGAGGGCAACGAGATCGGCACCCACTTCAACGGCCACTTCTGCGGCAGCGGCGGCGGGGTCGGCGAGTGGTCCGTGCAGGACTGGAAGGACGAGATCGCCCAGGCCAAACAGTTCGTGAAGTCCTGGAAGACCAACGCCGGCATGAAGAACGCGTCCCCGCTGCCCTTCGACTACGACAAGGAGCTCATCGGCGCCCGTACACCCTGCCTGGAGGGCCAGCAAAACTTCATGAAGGCGGCCCGCGACCTGGGCTTCCGCTATGACACCAGCGGCGTCAACAACCAGGTCTGGCCGCAGAAGAAGCACGGCCTGTGGGACGTGTCCATGCAGCTCGTGCCGTTCCCCGGCCACTCCTTCGAGCAGCTGACCATGGACTACAACTTCATGGTCAACCAGTCGGGCACCGCCACCCAGGGCAACCCCGCCATGCACGCCTTCTGGGGCAACCAGATGCGCGACGGTCTGCTCAAGGGCTTCCAGCGGGCCTACGACGGAAACCGCGCGCCCCTGATCATCGGCAACCACTTCGAGTCCTGGAACGGCGGCACCTACATGCGGGCCGTCGAGGAGGTCATCGAGACGGTGTGCACCAAGGAGGAGGTGCGCTGTGTCTCGTTCCGGCAGCTCGTGGACTGGCTGGACGCCCAGGACCCGGCGACGCTGGAGAAGCTGCGCACGCTGACGGTCGGCGAGGCGCCGAAGCAGGGCTGGGCGTCCTTCCTCGCCGGCCGGCCCGCCCCGGCCCCGAAGGGCGTACCCGGGGCTCCGGCGGCGAAGTAGCGGCCCGAGTGAAGATGGCCACTCCGCCGTGGGGCGGGCTCTCGGGGTGCGTAGGGTCGTACTCATGAGTACAGCAGGCGCGACCGCCGACCCTCTCGCGGCCCTGGGGGCGCTGCCCGGGGTGGCCGATTCCGTGGAGTCCGTGCGCAAGTCCGTGGACCGGGTCTACGGGCACCGGATCATGCGGCGGCGCAGCAACGCGATCACCTCCGAGGCGGCCCTGCGCGGCGCCCGTGGCTCTGCGGCGCTGGCCGGCGCGGACTGGGCGCTGGAGGAGGTGCGCCGGCGTACGGACTTCAGCGGCGACGACGAGGCGCGCAACGTGGGTGCCGCCCTGCGGCTCACCGCGGAGGCGGGCCAGCTGCTGTCCATCTGGCGGCAGTCGCCCCTGCGGGTGCTGGCCCGGCTGCACCTGGTGGCGGCGGCCGACAAGGCCGACCAGGTGGGACGGCCGCGGCAGGAGGGCGAGCCGGTCGACGAGCCGCTCGTCGGGCTGCCGCTGCCGAGCGCGGCCGAGGCGCACGGCCGGCTGGAAGGGCTGGCCGAGCTGATCATCGCGGGCGGCAGCGCGCCGGCGCTGGTGACGGCCGCCGTCGTGCACGGCGAACTCCTCGCGCTGCGTCCTTTCACGTCCCACAACGGCCTGATCGCGCGCACGGCCGAACGCATCGTCCTGATCGGCAGCGGCCTGGACCCGAAGTCCGTCTGCCCGGCCGAGGTGGGCCACGCCGAGCTGGGCCGTGAGGCCTACCTGGAAGCCCTCGACGGGTACGTCTCCGGCACCCCGGAGGGCATGGCCGCCTGGATCGCCCACTGCGGCAGGGCGGTCGGACTGGGGGCACGCGAGTCGACGGCGGTGTGTGAGGCGTTGCAGCGCGGCGCGGCCTGACGGCAGGACCGGGCCGGCAGACAAATGCGGCGGTACGAGAACTCGTACCGCCGCTGGCATGAGCATCGGGGTACCAAGCGTCCTCGATATATGCCCATCAGGTCGGGAACTTTGCCCGTCCCTGGTGCGGCTGGCCCGTAATCGACGGGTCGACGTCGCGTGGGTGCCCGGTGTTCATGCTCGGTCCGTGGGGCCAAATGCGTACTTAAGGTGATCCTCTCGGATGTCCTTGGTCTCGCGGGCCGTTGAGTCCTTTGTACTCCTGCCCCGGAGCAAGCGGAAGTCCAGACTGCACTTCTTTACTTTTGGGTTCAAATAGAACTTCGGGTCGCCCCAGGTCAAGCGACGTTCGCCCGGCGCCGGTTCGCGTACCAGACGAGGCCGGCCGTGGCCGCCGCGGCGCCTATCGCGGCGACCGCGACGAGCGCCGGACGTGGCGGTACGGAGAAGCCGGGGATGCGCTGCTTGAGCCGGACCGGACGGTGGAAGTCCAGAATCGGCCACCCGCGCGCGAGGGCCTCGCGGCGCAGCGCGCGGTCCGGGTTCACGGCATGGGGGCGGCCGACGGACTCCAGCATCGGCACGTCGGTCGCCGAGTCGCTGTAGGCGTAGCAGCGGCTGAGGTCGTACCCCTCGGACGCGGCCAGCTCTCGGATGGCCTCGGCCTTGGTCGGGCCGTACGCGTAGTACTCCACCTCGCCGGTGAAGCAGCCGTCGTCGCCCACGACCATGCGGGTCGCCACCACGCGGTCCGCGCCGAGCAGCTCGCCGATCGGCTCGACCACCTCCGCGCCCGACGTGGACACGATCACGACGTCGCGGCCGGCGGTGTGGTGCTCCTCGATGAGGGAGGCGGCCTCGTCGTAGATGATCGGGTCGATCAGGTCGTGCAGCGTCTCGGCGACGATCTCCTTGACCTGCTGCACGTTCCAGCCGCGGCACAGCGCGGACAGGTACGCGCGCATGCGCTCCATCTGGTCGTGGTCGGCGCCGCCGGCCAGGAAGACGAACTGGGCATATGCAGTTCGCAAGACGGCCCTGCGGTTGATCAGACCGCCTTGGTAGAACGACTTGCTGAACGTGAGCGTGCTCGACTTCGCAATGACCGTCTTGTCCAGGTCAAAGAAGGCCGCTGTGCGGGGCAACGAGTGGTTTTCCACGCCCTTGAGCATAGGGGCAGCCCATTCGGCGTAAGGTGAGGCGCGTGGGTTTGCCTGAGAGGGCTCTCGGGTACACCATGGAAGTCACGGATCGTTCGCGACCGTGCTAACCCGGCCCGACTCCTCCCCCCCCGAGTCGGCCGTGGGGACGACCCCCGCTCTCCCCCCCGGCGGGGGTCGTCGCATGTCCGGATGGGTTTTCTCCTTCTTCGCGCGGCCGGAGTGCCGTTCTGCTGTCACTTCGGGCGTGCTCTTGACGTGCCCATGACCTATCACGGTGTGTAGTCGTCGGACTGCTCTGTGGAAGTCGCACTGAGGGCCTGCGGGCGTCACCGGTATGGGTGACGGCGATTTTCACAACCGCCCAGGCGTCCACAGTTATCCACCAAGATCCACACGATTTCCGGGATCGCTGCACCGTGATTCCAGCGCAGCCCGCTCGCGGCGGGTTCATGGCCCGGCTCCGATTGCCGGGGGCGTTTGGCCGGTTGGTGCCGGCCGTTCAAAGGGAGGCCGCCTTGCCGGTTCTTCCCACGTTTGGGAATCGCGGGGCCGCAGGGGCCGTGCGAGTCAAGCAGTGAAGGGGGATGGAGACCGTGGCCGGAGCCGTCACACACGATCCGCCGTCGGCCGCCGGAGGGCGGCAGGGCGGACCGCTGATCGTCACCGAGGACAGCGAACTCCTCGACGACCTGCTGCGCCTGTGCGCGGCGGCGGGCGCGACACCCGAGGTGCATCACGGAGTGCCCGACCGCAGAGGCGGCTGGGAGGCCGCGCCGCTCGTCCTCGTGGGCGACGACGCCGCACGGCGGGTACGCGGGGCCGCGCGCAGAAGGGGAGTCGTCCTCGTGGGCCGGGACCAGGACGACTCCGGGGTGTGGCGGCGGGCCGTCGAGATCGGCGCCGAGCACGTCCTGATGCTGCCCGACGGCGAGCAGTGGCTCGTCGACCGCATCGCCGACGTGGCCGAGGGCGTCGGCCGGCCCGCCCTCACCGTGGGCGTCATCGGCGGCCGCGGCGGGGCCGGAGCGTCCACGCTCGCGTGCGCGCTCGCCGTCACCTCCGCGCGCGAGGGGCTGCGCACACTCCTCGTGGACGCCGATCCCCTGGGCGGCGGACTCGACGTACTCCTCGGCGGTGAGACGGCCGAGGGGCTGCGCTGGCCCGCGTTCGCCTCCTCGCGCGGGCGGGTCGGCGGGGGTGCTCTGGAGGAGTCGCTGCCCGAACTGCACTCGCTGCGGGTGCTCAGCTGGGACCGCGGCGACCGGATCGCCGTCCCGCCCCAGGCGGTGCGCGCGGTGCTCGCCGCGGCCCGGCGCCGGGGCGGCACAGTCGTGGTCGACCTGCCGCGCCGCATCGACGACGGCGTCGCCGAGGTCCTCACCCAGCTCGACGTCGGCGTGCTGGTGGTACCCGCCGAGCTGCGCGCCGTCGCGGCCGCCGGACGGGTGGCGTCCGCCGTCGGCATGGTCCTGCGCGATCTGCGGGTGGCGGCCCGCGGGCCGTACCCGCCGGGGCTCGACGACCGGGAGGTGGCCCGGCTGCTCGGGCTGCCCCTGGTCGGCGAGGTGCCGGTCGAGCCGGAGCTGCTGCGCCCGGACCAGGGCACGACACCCCCGGGTGCCGCCCCGCGCGGACCGCTCGCCCGGTTCTGCAAGGAGTTCTGGGAGCGGGCGCTCGTCGAGGCGGGTGCGGCGTGAGCACCCTGGCCGGACTCGAGGGCGCGGAACTGCTCGACGGGGTGCGGCGGTGGCTGGCCGAGAGCGGGGCCGAGCCGACCCCCGCGCGCGTGGCGCAGGCCCTGCGGGAACAGGGCCGGGTGCTCGGGGATGCCGAAGTTCTGGGGGCCGCCGCGCAGTTGCGGTCCGAGCTGGTCGGCAGCGGGCCGCTGGAGCCCCTCCTCGCCGACCCTTCGGTGACCGACGTGCTGGTGTCGGCCCCGGACCGGGTCTGGGTCGACCGGGGCGGCGGACTGGAGCTCACCTCGGTGCGCTTCGCAGACGCCGCCGCCGTACGACGGCTCGCCCAGCGCCTCGCCGCCGTGGCCGGGCGCCGGCTGGACGACGCCCGGCCCTGGGCCGACGCGCGGCTGCCCGACGGGACCCGGCTGCACGCGGTGTTGCCGCCGGTCGCCGTGGGCTGCGCCTGCCTGTCGCTGCGCGTCGTACGGCCGCGTGCCTTCACGCTCGGCGAACTGGTCGCGGCGGGCACGGTGCCGCCGGGCGGGGACCGTGTGCTGCGCGCGCTGCTCGACGCGCGGCTGTCCTTCCTGGTCAGCGGCGGCACGGGCAGCGGCAAGACGACGCTGTTGAGTGCCCTTCTGGGGTTGGTGGGGCCGGACGAGCGGATCGTCCTCGCCGAGGACTCGACGGAACTGCGGCCGGACCATCCGCACGTCGTGCGGCTGGAGACCAGACCCGCCAACCAGGAGGGCGCGGGGCTCGTCACCCTCGAGGACCTGGTGCGCCAGGCGCTGCGGATGCGGCCCGACCGGCTGGTCGTGGGCGAGGTCCGCGGAGCCGAAGTGGTGCATTTGCTGGCCGCGTTGAACACCGGCCACGAGGGGGGCTGCGGAACCGTGCACGCCAATGCCGCCGCCGACGTACCGGCCCGGCTGGAGGCCCTGGGTACGGCCGCCGGGCTCGACCGGGCCGCGCTGCACAGCCAGGTGGCGGCTGCCCTCTCCGTGGTGCTGCACCTCGTGCGCGACCGGACCGGGCGGCGGCGGATCGCCGAGGTGCATGTGCTGGAACGGGACCCGTCGGGGCTGGTGCGGACGGTGCCGGCGCTGCGGTGGGGAGCGGAGGCCTTCGTGCGTCAGCGGGGATGGGAGCGGCTGAGGGGGCTGCTTCGGGGCCAGGGAGGCGAGGGCGGGGCGGGCGAAGTCGCGGTGAAGGGTGCGGAGTCATGACGGGGGCGGCTGAGATGTCCACGGGTGCGGCCGTGGCGTGCATGGGTGCGGCGGTCTTGCTGCTGGGGGAGCGTCACTCGGCGGCACGGCGGGCGCGGTTGCTGCTCGCGGGCGGCGGGACCGTCGGGACCGGACCGCCCGGGTGGTGGCGGATGGCCGGTGGGTTGCGGCGGGTCCGTAGGAGGCTGCGGGCCGAGTGGTGGGCGCCGGTGGCCGGGCTGGTGCTTGCGGTGCTCGGGGCGTCGGTGCTGCCGGTCGTCCTGGGAGCGGCCGGGGTGCCGCTGCTGCGACGGGTCCGGCTGGCCGGCCAAGTGCGGCGGGACCGGGAACGCCGGGCCGATGCGGTGATCGCGTTGTGCGGGGCGCTCGCCGGGGAGGTACGGGCCGGACGCCAGCCGGGAGAGGCGCTGCTGCGGGCCGCCCGGGACTGCGGCGGACTCGCGGATGCACAGGCGACGGTGCTGGCGGCGGCACGGTTCGGAGGCGACGTGCCGGACGCGCTCGCGACCGCCGCGAGGCAACCGGGTGCCGAGGGGCTGCGGGGACTCGCGGCGTGCTGGCGGGTGGCCGTGGACCAGGGCGCGGGGCTCGCGGCCGGACTCGACCGGCTCGCCGCCGCCCTGCGCGCCGAACGGGACCAACGGTCCGACTTGCGTGCCCAGTTGGCGGGCGCCCGGGCCACGGCGGTGCTGCTCGCCGGGTTGCCGGCCTTGGGGCTCCTCATCGGCACCGCCCTCGGCGCCGACCCCCTCCATGTCCTGCTGCACACCACGGCGGGCCTGGGCTGTCTGGTGACAGGCGGCGTGCTGGAGGGCCTGGGGCTGTGGTGGGTGCTGCGGATCGTGCGGGGCGCGGAGGCAGCGGCATGAGCGCAGAAGTTGTCCACAGGCTGGGGGTGACGGTGGGGATGGTGCTGACCCTCTGGTGGGCGGTGCGTTGGCTCAAGCAGGCTCGGCACCGCCGGAGGATGAGGCGCCGGCTGAACGAGCTGTCGCCCCCCGAAGCGGCCGCCTCCGCCCCACCCCTCGCGCTGAGCCGGGCAGCGCGGAGATGGCTGGCCCCCGTGGGCGTGGCCTGTGCCGGGTGGGCGCTGATCGGCGGCCTGGTCGGTGTCGCCGTCGGACTGGCCGGCGCGTTGGGGATGTGGCGGTGGCGGCTGCGGCAGGAGGCGGCCGGTACGGACCCAAGAGCACCCGACCTCGCCGAGGCGGCGCGGCAACTGCCCCTGGCCGCCGACCTGCTGGCGGCCTGCATCGCGGCGGGCGCCGGCCCGGTGATCGCCGCGCAGGCCGTGGGAGAGGCGCTGGGCGGCCCGGTGGGCGACGCCCTCGCCCAGGGGGCGGCGGAGGTACGCCTGGGCGGCGAACCGGGCGCCGCTTGGCGGAGGTTGGCCGCCCTCCCGGGAGCCGGAGGCCTGGCCCGGTTGCTCGAACGGGCCGATGTGTCCGGACTGCCAGCCGCCACACCGGTCGCACGTCTCGCCGCCGAGGCCCGCGCCGACTGGGGCCGGGCCGCGACGGCCAGGGCACGCCGAGCGGGCGTCATGGTCAGCGCGCCGGTCGGGCTGTGCTTCCTGCCCGCGTTCATCGCGGTCGGCGTACTGCCCGTGGTGATCGGGCTCGCGGGCGGGGTGCTCGGAAGGGGTGGTGGCTGAGGCGGATACCCGGATCGGCGGAACAAGTCAGCGAAGACCAACAGAAGTTCGGACTCATTCCTACGGGGGTTGAGATGTATCAGGCGGTACGGGCACGGCTGGGTGCCCTGGTGTGCGGGGCGCGTGCGGCGCGGAGGGACGCGGGGATGGTCACCTCCGAGTACGCGATGGGAATCGTCGCGGCGGTGGCGTTCGCGGTGGTGCTCTACAAGGTCATCACGAGCGGCGCGGTCAGCGCGGAGCTCCAGAACATCGTGAAGGACGCCCTCAATGCGCGGATGTGAGCGGGGCGCGGACCGGGGGTTCGTCACGGCGGAGTCGGCCGTGGTGCTGCCCGTGCTGGTGATGTTCGCGATGGCGCTGGTGTGGGGGCTGCTGGTCGTGGCCGCGCAGATCCAGTGCGTGGACGCGGCACGAACGGGTGCCCGCGCGGCGGCCCGCCAGGACCCGCCCGACGCGGTCGTGCGACTGACCCGCGAGGCGGCACCGCCCGGCGCGAAGGTGACCGTCAACCGGGGCGCGGAACACGTCCGGGTGGTCGTCGTGGCCGAGCCGCCGGTGCTGCGCGGCCTGTCCTTCGCCGTACGGGAGGAGGCCGTGGCGTCGGTGGAGGAGACGGTGGGGGTGGGCACGTGAGACGGCGGCCGGAGGTGCGGGGTCGGGGCCCGGGGCGGTGGGACAGCAGGCCTCGGCGGATGAGAGGTGCCGCTTCGGACCAGGGGTCCGCCACCGTCTGGAGTGTCGGGGCGATCGCCGTCCTGTGCGTGGTCTTCGGCATCGTCCTCGCGTTGGGGCAGGCCGTGGTGATCCGGCACCGTGCGGCGGGCGGTGCGGATCTCGCGGCGCTCGCGGCGGCGGACCACTGGGCCGAAGGCGGCACGGCGGCCTGCGCCCGGGCCGGCCGGGTGGCCGGGGCACAGGGCGTCCGGCTCGTACGGTGCGAGGTCGTCGGGCAGATCTCCGACGTGACGGCGGCGTCGGGCCGGGGACCGTTCACGGCGGAGGTCAGGGCGCGGGCGGGGCCTCCGGTGGCCTCTTTGGGGCTCCCGTAGGCCCGGGGGAGGCAGGGCCTGGGCGGGTGCTGGTGCGTCTCTCTTGAGCCTCGCGGCGGCTCCTGTGGGTCTCCCGTCGGCGAGGGGCACGGCCCGGGCGGATGCTGGGGCGTCTCTCCAGTGCCTCGCGGCAGCTCCCTTGGGTTCTCCCGTCGGCGGGGTGCTGTCAGGGCCCGGGCGGGGGCTCTGACGGCTCTCCTGAGCCTCCCGGTGGCTGCTCCTGCGTCTCCTTCTCCTCGGGAGCGCCCTCCAGCAGCACCGTGAGCAGCCGTACCGCCCCCCTCTTGTGCAGCGGGTCGTTGCCGTTGCCGCACTTGGGGGACTGGATGCAGGACGGGCAGCCGGCGTCGCACTCGCAGGAGGCGATGGCCTGGCGGGTGGCGGCCAGCCAGGTGCGGGCGGTGCGGAAGGCGCGCTCCGCGAAGCCCGCGCCGCCGGGATGGCCGTCGTAGACGAAGACCGTGGGCAGGAGCGTGTCGGGATGGAGCGGGATCGACACACCGCCGATGTCCCACCGGTCGCAGGTCGCGAAGAGGGGCAGCAGGCCGATCGACGCGTGCTCGGCGGCGTGCAGGGAGCCGCCGAGGATCTCCGGGTTGATCCGGGCGCGGTCCAGTTGGTCCTCGGTGACGGTCCACCACACGGCCCGGGTGCGCAGCGTACGAGGAGGGAGGTCGAGTTTCGTCTCGCCCAGCACCTCACCGGTCATGAGCCGTCTGCGGAGGAAGGAGACGACCTGGTTGGTGACCTCGACGGAGCCGTAGCACATGCGGCCGTCGCCCCAGGGGACCTCGACGTCCGTCTCCAGGACGGAGATCGACGTCGTGTCGCGGGCGACCGTGGAGTACGGCGGGGCGGCTTCCTCGACGAGGGCGACGGAGTCCTCCAGGTCCAGCGACCGCACCAGGTACGTGCGGCCCTGGTGGAGGTGGACCGCTCCCTCGTGGACGGTCGAGTGCGCGGCGCCCGCGTCGACCGTGCCGAGCAGCCGGCCCGTGCCGGTCTCGACGACCTGGATGGGGCGCCCGCCCTCACCGCGGATGTCGGTCAGGTCGGCGGCCCGTTCGCGGCGGGTCCAGTGCCAGGCCTTGGTGCGGCGGCGCAGCAGCTTGGCGGCCTCCAACTGGGGGAGGAGGTCCTCGCAGGCCGGGCCGAACAGGTCGAGGTCCTCGTCCGTCAGAGGCAACTCCTCGGCGGCCGCGCACAGGTGCGGAGCCAGCACGTAGGGGTTGTCGGGGTCGAGGACCGTCGACTCGACGGGCTGGTCGAACAGGGCCTCCGGGTGGTGGACGAGGAAGGTGTCCAGCGGGTCGTCACGCGCGACCAGGACGGCCAGCGCCCCCTGCCCGGACCGTCCGGCCCGGCCCGCCTGCTGCCACAGGGAGGCGCGTGTGCCCGGGTAGCCGGCGATGACGACCGCGTCCAGACCGGAGATGTCGATGCCGAGTTCGAGGGCGTTCGTCGCGGCGAGGCCCAGCAGTTCACCCGAATGGAGGGCGCGTTCGAGTGCGCGGCGCTCCTCCGGGAGATAGCCGCCCCGGTACGCCGCGACACGCCGGGCCAGTGACCGGTCGACCTCGGCCAGTCGCTCCTGGGAGATGACGGAGATCAGCTCGGCGCCGCGCCGGGACCGCACGAAGGCGACCGAGCGCACTCCCTGCACGGTGAGGTCGGTGAGCAGGTCGGCGGCCTCGGCGGTGGCCGTGCGGCGGACGGGGGCGCCCTTCTCGCCGTGCAGCTCGGTCAGTGGCGGTTCCCAGAGAGCGAACACCAGTTCACCACGCGGGGAGGCGTCGTCGGCGACCTCCACCACCGGCAACCCGGTGAGGCGGCCGGCGGCCACCGCGGGCTCGGCGGCGGTCGCGGAGGCCAGCAGGAACACGGGTGAGGCGCCGTAGCGGGCGCACAGGCGGCGCAGCCGGCGCAGCACCTGGGCGACGTGCGAGCCGAAGACGCCGCGGTAGGTGTGGCACTCGTCGACGACGACGTACTTCAGCGACTTCAGGAAGGAGGACCAGCGGGGGTGGGACGGCAGGATGCCGCGGTGCAGCATGTCCGGGTTGGTGAGGACGTAGTTGGCGTACTGGCGGATCCACTCGCGCTCCTCGAACGGAGTGTCGCCGTCGTACACGGCCGTGCGTACCGAATGGCCCAACGGATGTGAAAGTTCCTTCACGGAGCGGCACTGATCCGCCGCAAGAGCCTTGGTGGGGGCCAGGTAGAGGGCGGTCGCGCCGCGGCCGTTCGGGGTCTCGGCGCCGTCCAGGAGGGTGGACAGGACAGGCGCGAGGTAGGCCAGGGACTTGCCCGAAGCCGTGCCGGTGGCGACGACGACCGATTCGCCGTCCAGCGCGTGCTCCGCCGCACGCGCCTGGTGGGCCCAGGGATGCTCGATGCCCGCGGCCCGCACGGCCGCCACGACCTCCGCGCGGATCCGGTCCGGCCAGACGGCATGCCGGCCCTCGCGCGGGGGCAAGTGCTCCGTATGAGTAATGCGCGAAGCCCTGCTCGGACCGGACGCGAGGCGGTCCAGGACCGCGCCCGGCGCGGGTCGGGGGGCGGGGTCCGTCGGGGGTCGATCGGATCGGTGATTCTTGGCCATCGGCACCGAGTGTGTCACTGGCGTGACGGACAATGGAGCCAAGGCGTCGTGCACGCCTGCCCGTAAGTGATTGAATGCCATCGCGGCTGGCGAATCGTCCAGGGGACGAAGCCGAGGTGCCCCAAGGGCGACCGCTCGATAGCAAGGTGCTGGAGGATCCGTGGACCTGTCCCTGTCGACCGAGACCATGGGCGATCGCACGATCGTCAGGGTCGGTGGCGAAATCGACGTATATACCGCGCCCAAGCTGCGCGAGCAGTTGGTCGAGCTGGTGAACGACGGCAGTTTCCACCTTGTCGTCGACATGGAGGGCGTGGACTTCCTCGACTCCACCGGGCTCGGCGTGCTGGTCGGTGGCCTGAAGCGTGTGCGGGCCCATGAGGGCTCCCTGCGCCTGGTCTGCAACCAGGAGCGCATTCTGAAGATCTTCCGCATCACCGGCCTCACCAAGGTGTTCCCCATTCACACCTCGGTCGAGGAAGCGGTGGCGGCGACCGACTGACCCCCGGACCCGGGCCTCGCGCCCGGGGCCGGCCGAAGTTGCGGCAGAGTTCGGCAGAAGTGAAGACCGAGGGGGCCCGGGCTTTTCGGCGGCCCGGAGCCTCTCGACAGCACGCCCGTAGTTGCGAGGGGGATGCATGGCCACCGTTGAGCTCCGCTTCAGCGCGCTGCCCGAGCACGTCAGGACCGCTCGGCTGGTGGCGGCCGCGGTGGCGCGCAGGGCCGGAGTGGACGAGGCCGTCCTCGACGAGGTCAGGCTCGCCGTCGGCGAGGCCTGCACGCGGGCCGTCGGACTGCACCAGACCGGCGGGATCTCGGCACCGGTGAAGGTGCTGCTGATCGAGGAGGAGAAACAGTTCTCCATCGAGGTCGGCGACGAGGCCCCGCACGCGATTCCCGGCGAGCGCGCGCCCGGCGCAGGACCCGGCGACCCCGACGGTGAGGCCGACGAGGACGAGATGGGCCTCGCGGTCATCAGCGGACTCGTCGACGATGTCGAGGTCAGCGCGGGGGAGCACGGCGGGTCGATCAAGATGACCTGGCCGACCACACCACCGCCGACCATCCTGGCCTGACCGGCCACCGCGCACACGCTTTTCGACGAAGGGCCCCACCCGTGGGGCCCTTCGTCATGTGCGGGTGTCAGAGGTCGCCTTTACAGTAGTTCCTGTGCCGTTCGTCGCGTGAATTCGTTCACGATCATTCGCATGCTCCAAGGCAGTCCGAGAATGCTTTCAGGGCATTACCTCAGAAGGCCAATTCCGCTTATCGCGCTCTGTTTTGATCAGGTTCCGGTACCTACAATCCCGTCCACATCTTGAGCTCAGCCCAAGCGTCAAGGAGGACGAATGGCGGGGCTTTTCAACTCACCACAGTCGGGCCATCCCACAGACCTCGCAGCCGCCGTACTGACCGATGGCAACCGCGTCCTCGTGGTGGTCATCGCGGTCGTCGCGCTGGCGGCGCTCGTGGTCGCGGGTGTCCTGGTGCGCCAGGTACTCGCGGCCGGCGAGGGCACCGACAGCATGAAGAAGATCGCGGTGGCGATCCAGGAAGGCGCGAACGCCTATCTGGCCCGTCAGCTGCGCACGCTCGGCGTATTCGCCGTGGTCGTGTTCTTCCTGCTCATGCTGCTGCCCGCCGACGACTGGAATCAGCGTGCCGGTCGGTCGGTGTTCTTCCTGATCGGAGCGGCGTTCTCGGCGGCCACCGGCTATATCGGCATGTGGCTCGCCGTGCGCAGCAATGTGCGTGTCGCGGCGGCGGCGCGTGAAGCGACACCGGCGGAAGGCGAGCCGGAAAAAGATCTCACCGCCGTCTCGCACAAAGCGATGAAGATCGCATTTCGCACGGGCGGCGTCGTCGGCATGTTCACGGTGGGCCTAGGCCTGCTGGGCGCCTCCTGCGTGGTGCTGGTGTACGCGGCCGACGCGCCGAAGGTACTCGAGGGCTTCGGCCTCGGGGCCGCGCTGATCGCGATGTTCATGCGTGTCGGCGGTGGCATCTTCACCAAGGCCGCCGACGTCGGCGCCGACCTGGTCGGCAAGGTCGAACAGGGCATTCCGGAGGACGATCCGCGCAATGCCGCAACCATCGCCGACAACGTGGGCGACAACGTCGGCGACTGCGCGGGCATGGCGGCCGACCTCTTCGAGTCGTACGCGGTGACCCTCGTCGCGGCGCTGATCCTGGGCTCGGCGGCCTTCGGCGACGCCGGCCTCGGCTTCCCGCTGCTCGTGCCGGCGATCGGTGTGATCACCGCCATGATCGGGATCTTCGCGGTGGCGCCGAGGCGGGCCGACCGCAGCGGCATGAGCGCCATCAACCGCGGGTTCTTCATCTCCGCGGTGATCTCGCTCGTGCTGGTGGCCGTGGCCGTCTTCGTCTACCTGCCCGGGAAGTACTCGGATCTGGACGGCGTGACGGACGCGGCGATCACCGGCAAGGACGGCGACCCGAGGGTCCTCGCGCTCGTCGCGGTGGCCATCGGCATCGTGCTCGCCGCCCTGATCCAGCAACTGACCGGCTACTTCACCGAGACCACCCGGCGTCCCGTCCGGGACATCGGCAAGACCTCGCTGACCGGCCCGGCCACCGTCGTCCTCGCCGGTATCTCCGTCGGTCTCGAATCCGCCGTCTACACCGCCTTGTTGATCGGTCTCGGCGTCTACGGGGCGTTCCTGCTCGGCGGTACGTCGATCACACTGGCGCTGTTCGCGGTGGCGCTGGCCGGCACCGGCCTGCTCACCACGGTCGGCGTGATCGTCGCGATGGACACCTTCGGGCCCGTCTCCGACAACGCGCAGGGCATCGCGGAGATGTCCGGCGACGTCGAGGGCGCGGGCGCACAGGTGCTCACCGACCTGGACGCGGTCGGCAACACCACCAAGGCGATCACCAAGGGCATCGCGATCGCCACGGCCGTGCTCGCGGCGGCGGCGCTGTTCGGGTCGTACCGCGACGCGATCATCACCGGAGCGCGCGACGTGGGCGAGCAGTTGTCCGGGGCGGGCGCACCGATGAGCCTGATGATGGACATCTCGCAGCCCAACAACCTCGTGGGTCTCGTCGCGGGCGCGGCGGTCGTCTTCCTCTTCTCGGGGCTGGCGATCAACGCCGTGTCGCGATCGGCGGGTTCCGTGGTCTTCGAGGTGCGGCGGCAGTTCCGCGAGCGGCCCGGGATCATGGACTACAGCGAGAAACCGGAGTACGGCAAGGTCGTCGACATCTGCACCAGGGACGCCCTGCGTGAACTCGCCACGCCCGGTCTGCTCGCCGTGCTGGCGCCCGTCTTCATCGGGTTCACGCTCGGCGTCGGACCGCTCGGCGCGTTCCTGGCCGGCGCGATCGGCGCGGGCACACTGATGGCGGTGTTCCTGGCCAACTCCGGTGGCGCCTGGGACAACGCCAAGAAGCTCGTCGAGGACGGCCACCACGGAGGCAAGGGCAGCGAGGCCCACGCGGCGACCGTGATCGGTGACACCGTCGGCGACCCCTTCAAGGACACCGCCGGTCCGGCGATCAACCCGCTGCTGAAGGTCATGAACCTGGTGTCGCTGCTCATCGCGCCCGCGGTGATCAAGTTCTCCTACGGTCCGGACGCGAGCATCGGAGTACGGATCCTGATCGCGGCCCTCGCGTTCGTCGTCATCGTCGGTGCGGTGTACGTGTCAAAGCGGCGCGGAATCGCCATGGGTGACGAAGACAACGCCGAACCGAGGTCCAAGTCGGCGGACCCGGCCGTGGTTTCGTAGGGAGGTCGTCCAAGCCCCAGCTCAAGGTGCGGGCGGGCGGCGCGCGTTGACGCGTCGCCCGCCCGCTCTGTGCGTGTACACCACCACGCCGTGAGGCTTCTCTCGCTTGGTGCAAAAGGTTACAAAAAGGTCTTAATGGACTCTCGGCGTGCGGTTGCCGTGCATCTGGCGTGTATGTTCCGGGGCCGAGAGCCATGGAAGGGACCAAACCGGTGAACAAGAAGCTCGCGGCCGCACTGTCCGGCGGTGCGGTACTGGTACTGGCGCTGTCGGGGTGCGGCGGCGACGGCAACGAGAAGCTGGACTCCTGGGCCAAGCAGGTCTGCGACGCCGTACAGCCGCAGGCCAAGAAAATCGAGTCGGCCAATGCCTCGATCCAGAAGGAAACCTCGGACAACAGCAAGCCGGAGGACGTCCAGAAGACCGACGCAAAGGCCTTCCAGGACATGTCCGACGCCTACAAGGCCATCGGCGCCGCGGTGACCAAGGCCGGGGCGCCGGACGTCGAGAACGGCGAGAAGAAGCAGCAGGACGCCGTCAAGGAGCTCAACACGATCTCCTCCTCGTACGCCTCCCTGAAGAAGCAGGTCGACGCGCTCGACACCAAGGACCAGGGCAAGTTCGCGGACGGCCTCAAGGACATCGCCACCGAGCTCGACAAGCTGGGCAAGAGCGGGAACGACGCGCTCCGGACCCTGGAGGAGGGCGAGGTCGGCCAGGCGATGGCCCGGCAGACCAGCTGCAAGGCGGCCACGGCACCGGCGACCCAGAGCTGAGCAAGGAGCACTTCCGGGGCCGGTGGGACTGCCGAGCTCCAGAGTGACTGCCGGGCCGGTCCGCTGAGCCGCGCCCGTTACCCGGCACGGGCACGTGCGATACCGGTGCCGGCGGACACAATGGGGGCGTGAGTAACGCCAGTCAGTCACCCCTGTCCCCGCTGCCCTCCTCCGACCGTCCCGATGTCGCCGCGCGGCTCCGGGACGCTCTGCTCGGAGCCTCCTTCACCGCCGACGGGCTGCTCGAACTGCTCGGCGCCCCCGCGTACGCGGCCCTGGCCCGGAGCGAGACCGTGCCCGCGCTCCGGGCGACCCGCGGGGACACGCCGCTGGAGTTGCTCGTCCGGCTGTTCCTCCTTCAGCAGCCCGTGGCGCACGCGCGCGTGGCGGACGTCCTGCCCGTCGAGGCGTGCCTGGAGAGCGGCTGGCTGACGCGCGTCGGCGGCGACGAGCTCGCCGCCACCGTGGACGTACGGCCCTACGGCGGGCCCGGTGGCGAGGACTGGTTCATCGTGTCGGACCTGGGCTGCGCGGTCGGTGGCGCCGGTGGGATCGGGCGGCGTGACGAGGGAGTCGTCCTGGGAGTCGGCGGCGCCTCCACGACACTCGCCGGCATCACCGTCCGTACGCCGGTCGCCGCCGCGCTCGACCTCGGCACCGGTTCCGGCATCCAGGCGCTGCACGCCGCGCAGCACGCCACGCGCGTGACGGCCACCGACCTCAACCCGCGCGCGCTGCACATCACCGCCCTCACGCTGGCGCTGTCCGGCACCCCGGCCGCCGATCTGCGCGAGGGCTCCCTCTTCGAGCCGGTGCGGGACGACGAGAAGTACGACCTGATCGTCTCGAACCCGCCGTTCGTGATCTCTCCCGGTGCCCGGCTCACCTACCGCGACGGCGGGATGGGCGGGGACGATCTGTGCCGCACGCTCGTTCAGGAGGCAGGGGAGCGGCTGAACGAGGGCGGGTTCGCGCAGTTCCTCGCCAACTGGCAGCACGTCGAAGGGGAGGACTGGCAGGAGCGGCTCAGGTCATGGGTGCCTCGGGGCTGTGACGCGTGGGTCGTGCAGCGCGAGGTGCAGGACGTCAATCAGTACGCCGAGCTGTGGCTGCGGGACGCGGGCGACCACCGCGAGGACGTGGCGGAGTACCAGGCGCGGTACGACGCCTGGCTCGACGAATTCGAGGCGCGCAAGGTGAAGGCGGTCGGCTTCGGCTGGATCACCCTGCGCAGGACGGGTGCCGCCGTGCCCTCCGTCACGGCGGAGGAGTGGCCGCATCCGGTCGAGCAGCCGCTCGGGGACACCATCCGGGCCCACTTCGACCGGCTCGACTACCTGCGCGACCACGACGACGCGGCGCTGCTCGAAGCACACTTCCGGCTCGGCGCCGAGGTCGTGCAGGAACAGGTCGGGCTGCCCGGGGCGGAGGACCCCGAGCATGTCGTGCTGCGCCAGAACCGCGGCATGCGCCGGGCCACCCGGGTGGACACGGTCGGCGCCGGCTTCGCGGGCGTGTGCGATGGCACGATGAGTGCCGGCCGCATCCTCGACGCCATCGCCCAGCTGATCGGCGAGGACCCGGTGCTGCTGCGCGACCGCACTCCGACACAGATCCGGCTGCTTGTCGAGCAGGGGTTCCTGGAGCCGGTCCGCTGAGGGACTCGGCAGGGGCGCCTGCCGAGGGGCCCGTCCGTGCACCACATCTGCCCCACGTGCCACTCAGCCCACCCCACGCCCCGTGGTTCCCCCACGGACCCCTGGTCGAGGGGACTCGTCAATAAAATTCGAGTCGATTTGAACACCTCGTCCAAAACGGTCCGTGAGGGGCCGGACGTCCCCGATCCGCAGCTGTGTCGCCCCGGCGTTCACCTCTGGTTCGCCTGCCCGCCGCCCACGCGTGTCAGCCTCCGGTGGCTGGGGAGACGCGGACGGGAGAAAAGGGGCGCGGCGAGCCATGGAGAGGGAACCGGCGATCTTCGCGGGAGCGGTGTTCTCCCTGTTCGGAGGCGGACTGCTGGCGTGGACCGTGACATGCGTACGCCGGCACCAGCCCGTCGCCCAGGGTGTGAGCCCCGTCGCATCGACGACCCTCGCGAGCGTCATCGTCGTGCTCGCCCTGGCGGCCGGAACCTGGTGCTTCACCCGCCTCTGAAGCCCGTGTCGGCGACGCACCTGTGGGTAACCGGGAGGTTGCACTCCGCATGGAGCCGGGCCTGCTCCGGGCACTCCGGGCGGCAGGAACGGTAGTAGTCGGGTTACCGTTCGAGTGGCCGTTGCGGGCTTTTCCCGTTTGACACGGGGGCGGGATGTACCGTCACACTCCGCAGCGTCACCACGACCCGACCCCGGGAGACGAACCCTGGGGAGGCCCCAGCGTCGACCGGAGAGAAGAGCGAAGTTGTCCCCGACCAGCGAGACCGCACAGGGCGGCCGCCGACTCGTCATCGTCGAGTCGCCTGCCAAGGCGAAGACGATCAAGGGCTACCTCGGCCCCGGCTACGTAGTCGAGGCGAGCGTCGGGCACATCCGTGACCTTCCCAACGGCGCCGCCGAGGTGCCCGAGAAGTACACCGGCGAGGTCCGCCGCCTCGGTGTGGACGTCGAACACGACTTCCAGCCGATCTACGTGGTCAACGCCGATAAGAAGGCGCAGGTCAAGAAGCTCAAGGACCTGCTGAAGGACTCCGACGAGCTCTTCCTCGCCACCGATGAGGACCGCGAGGGCGAGGCCATCGCCTGGCATCTCCAGGAGGTCCTCAAGCCCAAGGTCCCGGTCAAGCGGATGGTCTTCCACGAGATCACCAAGGCCGCGATCCAGGCCGCCGTGGCCAACCCGCGTGAGCTGAACCAGAAGCTCGTCGACGCCCAGGAGACCCGCCGCATCCTCGACCGCCTCTACGGCTACGAGGTCTCGCCGGTCCTGTGGAAGAAGGTCATGCCGCGGCTGTCCGCGGGCCGTGTCCAGTCGGTCGCCACACGACTCGTAGTGGAGCGGGAACGCGAGCGCATCGCCTTCCGTTCGGCTGAGTACTGGGACCTGACGGGCACCTTCGCGACCGGCCGCGCGGGAGACCAGTCGGACCCGTCGTCGCTGGTCGCGCGCCTCCAGACCGTCGACGGCGGGCGGGTCGCACAGGGCCGCGACTTCGACTCCCTGGGGCAACTGAAGAGCGCGAACACCCTCCACCTCGACGAGGCGAACGCCCGCGCCCTGGCCGCCGCCCTGGATCAGACGCAGTTCGCCGTCCGCTCTGTCGAGTCCAAGCCGTACCGCCGCTCGCCGTACGCCCCGTTCCGTACGACGACGTTGCAGCAGGAGGCCAGCCGCAAGCTCGGCTTCGGCGCGAAGGCGACGATGCAGATCGCCCAGAAGCTGTACGAGAACGGCTACATCACCTACATGCGTACGGACTCCACGACCCTGAGCGACACGGCGGTCGCCGCCGCCCGCGCCCAGGTCACGCAGCTGTACGGCGCCGACTACCTGCCGCCGCAGCCGAGGACGTACGCCGGGAAGGTCAAGAACGCGCAGGAGGCCCACGAGGCGATCCGGCCGTCGGGTGATCGTTTCCGCACTCCGGCCGAGACCGGACTGACCGGCGACCAGTTCAAGCTGTACGAGCTGATCTGGAAGCGGACCGTCGCCTCCCAGATGAAGGACGCGACCGGCAACAGCGTCACGGTGAAGATCGGCGGCACGGCGGCCGACGGCCGGGACGTCGAGTTCAGCGCGTCCGGCAAGACGATCACCTTCCACGGCTTCCTCAAGGCGTACGTCGAAGGCGCCGACGACCCGAACGCCGAGCTCGACGACCGCGAGCGCCGGCTGCCCCAGGTCTCCGAGGGCGACGCCCTGAGCGCCGTGGAGATCACAGTCGACGGGCACGCCACCAAGCCCCCGGCCCGCTACACCGAGGCCTCCTTGGTCAAGGAGCTGGAAGAGCGCGAGATCGGCCGTCCGTCGACGTACGCGTCGATCATCGGCACGATCCTGGACCGCGGCTATGTGTTCAAGAAGGGCACGGCCCTGGTGCCGTCCTTCCTGTCCTTCGCCGTGGTCAACCTCCTGGAGAAGCACTTCGGGCGGCTCGTCGACTACGGCTTCACCGCCAAGATGGAGGACGACCTCGACCGCATCGCCCGCGGTGAGGCGCAGTCCGTGCCGTGGCTGAAGCGGTTCTACTTCGGTGAGGGCGCAGGCGGGGGCGGTGCCGCCGACGCCGGCAACGGCGACGGAGACCACCTCGGCGGCCTCAAGGAGCTGGTGACCGACCTGGGCGCGATCGACGCGCGCGAGGTGTCGTCGTTCCCCGTGGGCAACGACATCGTGCTGCGGGTCGGCCGCTACGGCCCGTACATCGAGCGCGGCGAGAAGGACACCGAGCAGCACCAGCGCGCCGACATCCCGGACGACCTGGCGCCGGACGAGCTGACCGTCGACCTCGCGGAGGAGCTGCTCGCCAAGCCGAGCGGCGACTACGAACTGGGCACGGACCCGGCCACCGGCCACACGATCGTCGCCAAGGACGGCCGCTACGGCCCGTACGTGACGGAGATCCTCCCCGAGGGCACCCCGAAGACGGGCAAGAACGCGGTCAAGCCGCGCACGGCGTCCCTGTTCAAGACGATGTCCCTGGACACGGTGACCCTCGACGACGCCCTGAAGCTGATGTCGCTGCCGCGTGTGGTCGGCACCGACGCCGAGGGCCAGGAGATCACCGCGCAGAACGGCCGCTACGGCCCGTACCTGAAGAAGGGCACGGACTCGCGCTCGCTCCAGTCCGAGGAGCAGCTCTTCACGATCACGCTGGAGGAGGCGCTGGCGATCTACGCCCAGCCGAAGCAGCGTGGCCGGGCGGCCGCCAAGCCGCCGCTGAAGGAGCTGGGCACCGACCCGGTCAGCGAGAAGCCCGTCGTCGTCAAGGACGGCCGCTTCGGACCGTACGTCACCGACGGGGAGACCAACGCGACCCTGCGCTCCGGCGACAGCGTCGAGACGATCACCCCGGAGCGCGGCTTCGAGCTGCTCGCCGAGAAGCGCGCGAAGGCGCCGGCGAAGAAGACCGCGAAGAAGGCGGCCAAAAAGGCTCCGGCGAAGAAGACGACGACGGCCAAGAAGACCGCGGCGAAGAAGACCACGACCGCGAAGAAGACGACGGCCAAGAAGACCACCACCGCGAAGAAGACGGCTGCCAGGACGGCGACCGCCTCGGAGCCGGCGGAGGACTGAGGCCCGCTCAGGGCCCGTTCGGAATTCGCGCGGGATTCTGGCGGGACCCGTTCGGTATCCGGACTGCCAAGGTCCGGATCTTCGCCCAGGGTTCGGAAAGCGAACGCCCCGGCAACACTTCGGTGTCGGGGCGTGCGCATGCCAGGCCGGGCATCCCAGGGTGTCGGTGGCTCCCGATAGGCTGAATGCATGACGCGAGCCGAGCATCCAACGGCCTCTCAGCCGGCCCCCGACGACGCCCTGGTCGCGGACTCCCGCGAGCGTGCCGTCCGCGCCCTGCTGCGCCGTCCGCAGTTGAAGCGGTTGTGGAGCGCACAGCTCGTGGGCGGCGTGGGCGACACCCTCGCCCTTCTCGTGCTGGTCGTCCTCGCCCTCCAAGCGGCTGTCGCCGAGGGCTCGTTCGGGGGCGGCTACCGCGGCGTGGCGTTCGCAGTGGCGACCGTTTTCGGGGTGCGCATCCTGGCGACGCTCCTGTTCGGCGCCGTCCTCCTCGGCCCCCTCACCGCGCTCACCTCCCAGGACGGCCCGCTGGACCGCCGCTGGACCATGGTGGGCGCGGACGGACTGCGCGCGGCGCTGCTCATCGTCGCCCCGCTGTGGATCGACTGGACGCCCGATGACGCGCTGGCCGTCCTCCTCGTCACGGCCTTCGTGACCGGAGTCGCCGAGCGGTTCTGGACGGTGTGCCGCGAGAGCGCGGCCCCCGCGCTGCTGCCGCCCCCGCCGCCGGAAGGCGCGACGGTCCGGCCGCTGCCCGACCACATGGACGCACTGCGCCGCCTGTCGCTGCGCACCGGCTTCGTCTCGATCCCGCTCGCGGCCGTCGCTCTCGTCGTCGCGGCCCTGTTCAACAACCTGCTGGGCGCCGGTATCGACTGGTTCGCCGAGCACCAGGCGGCCCTTGCCTCCTACGTCGCGGCAGGGCTGTTCGCCGCCTCCCTGTCCGTGCTGATCTTCCTGGAGCTGCCCGGCACGCGCACCCCGCGCGCGCGGTCGCCGCTCGAGGGGCTGCGCCGCCCGAAGACCACCACCGGCGCCGACAAGGGCCGCACCGGCGTGATGCCGCTGCTGGTGCTGGCCTGCGCGGCCGTCGCCGCCGCGGTGTCCGCCGCCGTCGCCGTGGCCGTGCTGCACGCCAAGGACCTGGGCGGCGGCCCGGTGCTCTACGGGCTGTTCGTGGCCGCGCTGACCGGCGGTGTCGTCGTCGGCATCCGTACGGCGCCCGCGCTGCTGCCCGCCCTCTCGCGCCGCCGGCTGCTCGCGCTGGCCATCGCCTTCACCGGTGTCGCGCTGCTGGCCGCCGGACTCGTCCCGGACGTCACCAGCGTGCTGCTGATCCTCGCGCTGGCCGGCGTCGGCGCGGGCATGTCCGCCAACATCGGGCACACCCTGCTCGACCAGGAGACCGAGGAGTACCGGCGGCCCCGTACGACCGAGCACCTGCACGCGGTCGTCCGGGTCTGCGTGGCGCTCGGCGCGGTGATCGCCCCGCTGGTGGCGGCGGGGATCGGGCCGCACCGGCTGGAGAGCGGCAAGTTCGTCTTCGCGCACGGCGGCGCGGCCTTCACCCTGATGCTGGCCGGTGCCCTGCTGCTGCCGGTGGCCGCGCTGGTGCTGGCCAAGGTCGACGACCGTTCCGGAGTGCCGCTTCGCCAGGACCTGCGCGACGCGCTGCTCCGCGGCGACGACCCGGAGCAGGCGCCCGCCGCCTCCGGTTTCTTCATCGCCCTGGAAGGCGGCGACGGAGCCGGGAAGTCCACGCAGGCCGAAGCGCTCGCCGAGTGGATCCGCGGCAAGGGCCACGAGGTCGTGCTGACGCGCGAGCCGGGGGCGACGCCGGTGGGCAAGCGGCTGCGGTCGATCCTGCTGGACGTGTCGAGCGAAGGGCTGTCGCACCGCGCGGAGGCGCTGCTGTACGCGGCCGACCGGGCCGAGCACATCGACACCGTCGTACGGCCCGCCCTGGAGCGGGGCGCGGTCGTCATCTCCGACCGGTACATCGACTCGTCCGTGGCCTACCAGGGAGCGGGCCGCGACCTGTCGCCGACCGAGATCGCCCGCATCAACCGCTGGGCCACGAACGGACTCGTGCCGCATCTGACCGTCCTGCTGGACGTCGCGCCGGAGACCGCGCGCGAGCGGTTCACCGAGGCGCCGGACCGGCTGGAGTCGGAGCCGGCCGAGTTCCACGCGCGCGTGCGGGCCGGTTTCCTGACCCTGGCCGCGGCGGACGCCGGGCGGTACCTGGTGGTGGACGCCGGCCAGGAGCCCGAGGCCGTCACGACCGTCATCCGGCACCGGCTCGACCAGGTGCTGCCGCTGTCCGAGGCCGAGATCAGGGCCCAGGAGGAGGCTCGGAAGAAGGCCGAGGAGGAGGCCCGCCGGAAGGCAGAGGAAGAGGCGGCCCGCAAGGCGGAGGAGGAGCGCCTGGAGCGTGAGCGCCAGGAGCAGCTCGCCCGGCTGCGTGCCGAGGAGGAGGAGCGCAAGCGGCGCGAGCTGGAGGAGGCGCAGCGCCGCGAGGCCGAACGGCAGGCGGAGGAGGCCCGGCGGCGGGCCGAGGAAGCGCGCAGGAAGGCCGAGGAGGAGCGGGCACGGCTCCTCGCGGAGGAGAAGGCCCGCGCCGAGGAGGAGGCCCGGCGCAAGGCCGAGGAGGAGCGCCGCCGCCAGCAGGCCGAGGAGGAGGCCCGGCTGCGTGCCGAGGCCGAGGCGCTCCGCCTGGAGAAGCAGCGCAAGGCCGAGGATGCCCTGTTGCGGGCCGAGGAGGCGCGGCGTCTGGCGGAGGCGGCGGCCGCTGCCGCGGAGGCCGGGCCGAAGAGCTCCGCCCCGCGGGGTGCTGCCGGTCCGACGGCCGCTCAGGACGCGGCGACGGTGCCCACGCCCGTGGTGAAGCCGGGCGGCGCGGCGGACGACACGACCGTGCTGCGCCCGGTGCGGGACGAGGAGCAGGGCCGGGGCCGGACCTCCGGTGGGTCCGACGCCGAGGTGACGGCCGAGCTGCCCAAGCCGCCGGTTCCGCCGGGTGCCGGGGAGGAGACGGAGGTACTGCCGCCGGTTCGCCCCGGGTCCGGATCCGGATCCGGTGACGAGACCGAGGTGCTGCCCCAGGTGCCCTCCGGAGCGGGCGACGAGACGGCCGTGCTGCCTCCGGTCCGGCCGGGGGACGCGGAAGAGACGGCCGTGCTGCCGCCCGTACGTGAGGACGAACCGGCGGACCGGGTTCCGCCCGGGTACTTCCGGGAGGACGCCCCGGCCGCCCGGCCCGACGGCACGGACCGTACGCGGGAGCTGCCCCAGGTCGACGCCGAGGGCCGGCCACGCCGGCGGTCCGACTGGGCCGAGGAGACGCCGCTGGACGACCTGCCGTCACTGGCGGACGAGCTGTTCGGACCGCACGAGGACGAGCCGGACGACGGGCGGGGACGCCGGGGGAGGGGCGGCCAGGGCCGCTGAGGCCTCCGGCGGCCCGACAGGGGCCCGGGCCGACGCGGGAGTCGGGCCCGGGCCGGACTTGCGAAACGCCTGGGCCGGGCCGGCGAGACCAGGCGGCGGCAGCCGTTGTCAGTGGTCGCCCCCACAATGGATCTCACACCGTGGAACGTGACGAAAGGGCGGCGTGACCCATGACCGTGTGGGACGACCTCGTCGGGCAGGAGAGGGTGAGCGCGCAGCTGGACGCCGCCGCCCGGGACGCCGACGCCCTGGTCACCGCGGCCGGGACCGACGTGCCCCCGCCCGAGGCGTCGAAGATGACGCACGCGTGGCTGTTCACGGGCCCGCCCGGGGCGGGCCGGAACCAGGCGGCGCGGGCGTTCGCGGCGGCCTTGCAGTGCGTCAGCCCCGACCGCGCTCTCGGCGGCTCCCCGGGCTGCGGCTTCTGCGACGGATGTCACACGGCCCTGATCGGCACGCACGCCGACGTCACCACCGTCGCCGCGGTCGGCACACAGATCCTCGCCGACGACATGCGCGACACCGTCCGCAAGTCGTTCACGTCACCGGCGAACGGCCGCTGGCAGGTCATCCTCGTCGAGGACGCCGAGCGGCTGAACGAGAAGTCGGCCAACGCCGTCCTGAAGGCAGTGGAGGAGCCCGCCCCGCGCACGGTCTGGCTGCTGTGCGCCCCCTCCATCGAGGACGTCCTGCCGACGATCCGCTCCCGCTGCCGCCACCTGAACCTGAGCACGCCGTCGGTCGACGCCGTAGCCGACATGCTCGTACGCCGTGAGGGCATCGAGCCGGACGTCGCCGTCGCGGCCGCCCGCGCGACCCAGGGCCATGTCGAACGGGCCCGCCGCCTGGCCACCGACCCGGCCGCGCGCGAGCGCCGTGCCGCCGTGCTGAGGCTGCCGCTGCGGGTGGACGAGATCGGCAGTGCGCTCAAGGCCGCCCAGGAGCTCGTCGACGCGGCCGCCGCGGACGCCAAGCAGCTCGCGGAGGAGACGGACTCCAAGGAGACCGAGGAGCTGAAGGCCGCCCTCGGCGCGGCCCAGGGCGGCCGGATGCCGCGCGGTACGGCGGGCGTGATGAAGGACCTGGAGGACAAGCAGAAGCGCCGCAGAACGCGCACGCAGCGCGACAGCCTCGACCTCGCCCTGACCGACCTCACGTCCTTCTACCGCGACGTCCTCGCCCTCCAGCTCGGCTCCCGCGTGGCCATCGCCAACGCGGACGCCGAGGACGCCCTGGAGCGCCTCGCCCGCGGCAGCTCCCCGGAGTCCACGCTCCGTCGCCTCGACGCGATCGCCGCCTGCCGCGACGCCCTCGACCGCAATGTGGCGCCGCTGCTCGCGGTGGAGGCGATGACGATGACGCTCAGAGCGGGCTGAGCCGGCAGAGCGGCACCGCGCGGCCTGCGCACGAGGTGGACGCGGAATTGACGCCGTAACTCGTACGAGGCACGACCCGCACGCTGGGCATCCATTCCGTCGCCCAGAGTTACGCTCGCTGGATGGACACAAGGCGCCTTCCCCACTCCGCCTCCCGCTCCGTCTCCCGTACCGGCGGCCTGCACCGCCGGACCCGCGGCGGAGGCAGGACCGCGGCCGGCCTCCTCGCCACGGCCGCGCTGCTCGTCTCCGCCTGCTCCTCCGGGAGCTCGACGACGTCCGCCACGGCTGCGGCCCAGGAAGCGGCACTGGTCGCGCTGCCGCGGTCCACCCCCGCCGCGCTCACGCCGTACTACGACCAGAAGCCGGCCTGGCGCCGCTGTGACGTCCCCGGCTTCGAGTGCGCCATGATCAAGGCGCCGCTCGACTACGCCAAGCCGGCCGCCGGAGACGTCCGGCTCGCCGTCGCCCGCAAGAAGGCCACGGGCCCGGGCGAGCGGCTGGGCTCGCTGCTCGTGAACCCCGGCGGGCCCGGCGGCTCGGCGATCGGCTACGTCCAGGCGTACGCCGGTATCGGCTACCCGGCCGAGGTCCGTGCCCGCTACGACATGGTGGCGGTCGACCCGCGCGGCGTGGCCGGCAGCGAGCCCGTGGAGTGTCTGGACGGGCCGGAGATGGACACGTACACGCAGACGGACATCACACCCGACGACGCCAAGGAGACCGACGGGCTGGTCGAGGCGTACCGGACGTTCGCCGAGGGCTGCGGCGCGGACTCGCCCCGGCTGCTGCGCCATGTGTCCACCGCGGAGGCGGCCCGGGACATGGACATCGTGCGGGCGGCGCTCGGCGACGAGAAGCTGAACTACGTCGGCGCCTCCTACGGCACCTTCCTCGGCGCCACGTACGCCGGGCTCTTCCCGGACCGGACGGGCCGACTGGTGCTGGACGGCGCGATGGACCCGTCGCTGCCCGCGCGGCGGCTGAACCTCGAACAGACGGCGGGCTTCGAGACGGCGTTCCGGTCGTTCGCGCGGGACTGCGTACGGCACGCCGACTGCCCGCTGGGCGAGGCGGGCACCTCGCCCGAGCAGGCCGGCAAGAACCTCAAGGCGTTCTTCGAGAAGCTGGACACGAGGCCGGCCACCACCGGCGACCCTCACGGCCGCCGCCTCACCGAGTCGCTCGCCACCACCGGCGTGATCGCGGCCATGTACGACGAGGGCGCCTGGCAGCAGCTGCGCGAGGCGCTGACGTCCGCGATGAAGGAGAACGACGGCTCCGGGCTCCTCGTCCTGTCCGACGGCTACTACGAGCGGGACGCCAACGGCGGCTACAGCAACCTGATGTTCGCCAACGCGGCCGTGAACTGCCTCGATCTGCCGCCCGCCTTCGACACCCCCGACGAGGCGCGCAGGGCGCTCCCCGAGTTCGAGAAGGCGTCCCCGGTCTTCGGCGAGGGACTGACGTGGGCCGCCCTGAACTGCGCGTACTGGCCGGTGGCCGCCACGGGCGAGCCGCACCGCATCGAGGCGAAGGGCGCCGCCCCCATCGTCGTGGTCGGCACCACGCGCGACCCCGCGACCCCGTACCGCTGGGCACAGGCCCTGGCCGGCCAGCTCTCCTCGGCCCGCCTCCTCACCTACGAGGGCGACGGCCACACGGCCTACGGCCGCGGCAGCTCCTGCGTCGACCGCACGATCAACGCGTACCTCCTCCGCGGCACCCCTCCCACGGACGGAAAGCGCTGCTCATAACCCCACGCCCAGCCCCGGAGTGCCCGCCTCCGGGGCTGGTACGGAGCACCCTCGGAAACTGTGTAGACTTACCGTCGTTGCTGATCGCACCATGGTGCGGACAGCGCGCCGCCTTAGCTCAGATGGCCAGAGCAACGCACTCGTAATGCGTAGGTCTCGGGTTCGAATCCCGAAGGCGGCTCCACTGGAAACCCATGCTAGGAACGTTCCTAGCATGGGTTTCGTCGTTCAGCGAACGCGACGACGGCGTCGGGCGCGAGCCGTACGAGTGTCGGCGGTCTCAGATCTGGTCTCGGTGAGGCCCGGATTTCCCTTCTGCTGTGGACCGGGGTGTTCCTCTCCGTCTTCAAGCCCGGCGGCAGGACCCGCTGGGGCCGCCGGGCCGCCGCTGCGCGATCCGCGGGCCCGAATGCGAAGCGGGTCCCCGCAGCGCAGATGCCAGTGATCGTGGCCGCCGTCCGCCGAGCCGCCGAGCAGGTCGTGGAACTGGATCTGCGGCGCCCGGACGGCGGGGAGTTGCCGGCCTGGCAGCCGGGGCCCATGTCGACATGGTCCTGCCGTCGGGGACGGTACGCCAGTACTGGCTGTGCGGTGATCCCGAGCGGCGGGACCTCCACCGGATCGCGGTACTGCGCGAACCGCGCGGCGGCTCGTCGAGGCGCACGCCCTTGCCCCCGGCGTGGCTGTCGCAGTGCGTGGCCCCCGCAACCACTTCCCCCTCGCCGACGCTCCGTCCTACCGGTTCGTCCCCGATCTGGACCATCGACCAGCCGGCCGCCACCCTCTGCTACCACCCGCACTGCAGGTCAGGGTGAGCGCAACGCCCCCAGCCGTGCTCCAGCGCATGAAGCTGGTCGCTGGAATGCGATGCGTGAGCGGACGGTACGGGCACGAGCCGTCACGGAGGGGACCACGCGTGCTTGCCGGACACCGGCCATGCCGCGACAGGATTCGGAAACCTCACCGAGCACGGCGGCTTCCTGCCGAACGGGCCGGGCGCGATCCTCACCGGCATCCTGCTGGTCGTCTTCTCCTTCATGGGCAGCGA
Source organism: Streptomyces azureus (assembly GCF_001270025.1). Taxonomy (NCBI): domain Bacteria; kingdom Bacillati; phylum Actinomycetota; class Actinomycetes; order Kitasatosporales; family Streptomycetaceae; genus Streptomyces; species Streptomyces azureus. The sequence continues at coordinate 42,805 of NZ_DF968297.1, forward strand.
GATCGTCACCCTCGCCGCCGGTGAGTTCTCGGACGCGCAGCGGGCGGTGGCCAAGGCCACCAGGAGCGTGATCTGGCGGGTCGGCGTCTTCTACGTCGGTTCGATCCTCGTCGTGGTCGCCCTGCTGCCGTGGAACGACCCCGCGATCGAGAAGAAGGGCTCGTACGTCGCGGCCCTCGACTCGATCGGCATCCCGCACGCCGGCGAGATCATGAACTTCATCGTGCTGACCGCCGTGCTGTCCTGTCTCAACTCCGGCCTCTACACCGCCTCCCGGATGGCCTTCTCCCTCGGGCAGCGCGGCGATGCCCCGCGGTCCTTCGTACGGACGAACACGCGAGGTGTCCCGCAGGCCGCGATCCTTGCCTCCGTGGTCTTCGGCTTCGTGGCGGTCGCCTTCAACTACCTGTGGCCGGACACGGTCTTCCAGTTCCTGCTGAACTCCTCGGGCGCCGTCGCGCTCTTCGTGTGGCTGGTCATCTGCTTCTCGCAGCTGCGGATGCGGGGGATCATCCTGCGCGAGAGCCCGGAGAAGCTCGTAGTCCGGATGTGGCTGTTCCCCTATCTGACGTGGGCGACGATCGCGATGATCGCGTTCGTGCTCCTCTACATGCTCACCGACGAGAAGGAGGGTGGCGGCCGCAGCCAGGTGCTGCTCTCGTTGCTCGTCGCCGCGGTGGTGATCGCGATCTCGTTGGTCCGGGAGCGGTCCCGCCGGAAGGACACCGCGGAGCCGGTCGCGCCGCGGTAGCCGCCGGCTCCGCTGGAACCCCAGGCGGGATCGACTCCGGCCTGGGGTTCGGCGTTCAGCGGGTGGACTCCCGTTCCACCGGCAGCCACAGTTCGGCGTCCGCCTTCGTGCCGTCCGCCGAGAGGTCGGTCCGCAGGATCTCCGGGCCGGGGCGGCTGCGGTACGGGTTGGACGGGAACCACTCGGTGAACACGTCACGCCACAGTTCCTGGATGGCCTGCGGTGCCGGGCCGGACGTGGTGAAGACCGCCCAGGTGCCGGGCGGGACGGGCAGGGTGGTGACGCCCGCCGGGGCGGACGCCGCGGTGATGACCGCCTGGTAGTAGTCGAGTTCGGTGCCCTCGGCGCGGCTCGGGTCCAGGTCGTCGCAGACCGCGACGATGCCGTGCGGCTCCTGGTCCGAGAGCTTTCCGAGGTGCTCCAGGGCCTGCTTGTCGATCCCGCGGACGAAGTCGATGATCGCCTGGTTCGGACCCGAGTGCACGAGCGGGACACGGGTCTTGAAGCCGGCGATCGTGAAGGCCGGGCGTTCCACTACTCGGTACTGCATGCTGCTGCTCCCTTCGACGGTGAGGCGGAAGGTCAGCCGGGGCTGGGAGACGAGCGCGGCGCCGGTGCGCCGGGCCTCGCCCGGGCCTACGCCGTGCATCGCGCGGAACGCCCGTGCGAACGCCTCGCCCGAGCCGTATCCGCAGCGCACCGCGATCTCCAGCAGCGTCTCGCCGCCAGCCAGCACCTCCGCGCCCGCGACCGTCAGCCGCCGGCGGCGGATGTACTCCGACAGGGGCATGCCTGCCAGCGCGGAGAACATCCGGCGCAGGTGGTACTCCGACGTGGTCGCGATCCGCGCCAGCTCAGCGACGTCCACGGACTCGTCGAGGTGGCGCTCGATGTGCTCCATCGCCTGGTTGAGCCGCTCCAGCACGCCCGGTTCCTTCCTCTTTCGTGATCACCACGCTAGGCAGCGGGCACCCTGCCGCACCCGACATCCTGTGCCCGTTCCGGTCGGGTGCCGCCTGCGCTGAACGGCGTAGGCGCATCGCCGTCCGGCAGGCGTACTTAGAGGGCCCTTATCGTGAACGGCTAGCATCGCCCGTCGACCCGTCAGTTGCCGACCGGGACGAGGTGAGGACATGGGGGCGCCCAGGATCGCCGTCGCCGTGGTGACCATGGGCAACCGGCCCGACGAGGTCGACGCCCTGCTGAGGTCCGTGGCCAAGCAGGACGTGCCGCCCGAGCGGATCGTGATCGTCGGCAACGGCTGCCCGCTGCCCGAGTTCGCCCGGCGGCTGTCGCTGCCCGGCGAGGTCACCCCGATCGAGCTCGACGAGAACCTCGGCTGCCCCGGCGGGCGGAACGCGGCCCTCGCGCGGCTGCGGGAGTTCGGCGACATCGACGTCGTGGTGGATCTGGACGACGACGGGCTGCTCGTCGACGCCGATGTGCTGCGCCGCGTGCAGGAGCTGTACGCCGCCGACGAACGGCTCGGCATCGTCGGCTTCCGCATCGCCGACGAGCTGGGCGAGACGCAGCAGCGGCACGTGCCCCGGATCGGCAACTCGGACCCCATGCGGGGCGGGTACGTCACCGGGTTCCTCGGCGGCGGACACGCGCTGCGGATGGCCATGCTCGACGAGGTCGGCGACTGGCCCGCCGAGTTCTTCTTCGCGCACGAGGAGACCGACCTGGCCTGGCGCGCGGCCGACGCGGGCTGGCGCATCCTGTACGCGCCCGAACTGCTGCTCCAGCACCCGAAGACCTCGCCCGCCCGGCACGCCATCTACTACCGCGTGAACGCCCGCAACCGGGTCTGGCTGGCCCGCCGCCGGCTGCCGTTCGCGCTCGTGCCCGTCCACCTGGGCGTCTGGGTGCTGCTCACCCTCGTACGGAACCGGTCGCGGGCGGGGCTGCGGGCATGGTTCGGCGGTTTCGTGGAAGGCGTACGGGAGCCGACGGGTGATCGGCGGCCCATGCGCTGGCGGACGGTGTGGCGGCTCACGCGGCTGGGGCGTCCGCCGGTCATCTGACGTCGAGGGGCATTCGCGGGGTGGCCACACGCTTGGTGGCCGGAAGCTTGGTGGGGCCCCGGCCGTTCACCTCCGCCGACCGGGACCCGGACCCGGCCGCGGCGGCGACACTCCCCCGAGTTGCGCGTCCAGACGCGCGCGCCGCCGGGCCAGATCCGACGTAGTGATCACATCAGGTTTTGCCAACGGATGGCTAACATATGGCCAACGGTTCTCCGTTGCGTCGTCTGCCCGTTGGCGTGAAGTCGCCGAGCCCTGATGGAAGACGGCCGGTGCCGGGGCTGTTCCGGCGGAGAACGCGAGGACGAAGGTGGCGGAAAACCGCTGCCCCGGGGGCGAAAACCCGTCAAGGACGGAGTCTCGCAAGGGCGGCAAGGGCAAGGGCAAGGGCAAGGGCAAGCGCAAGGGCAAGGGGCGGTGGCGCGGGGAGACGGGGGCGCGATGGGGGCATCTGCCTGCTCGGGCAGTGAGCACGGTTCCGAAGAGCGGGGCGGGCTGCGGTTCGGGCTGCTCGGCCCGCCGGTGCTGTACTACGACGTCAGCGGGTCCGGTCGGAGCGAAGCCCGCGGTGTCGCAAGCCCCAAGTCCCGTGTGCTGCTGGCCGCGTTGCTGCTCGACGCCGGACGGGTCGTCTCCGTCGAGTCGCTCAGGGAGGCGCTGTGGGGCGGGGCGCCGCCCGTTTCCGCCCAGGCCTCGTTGCACAACCACGTAGCCCGGTTGCGGCGGTTGCTGGACGATCCCGAGCGGCTGGGGACCGTGCCGTCCGGGTATGTGCTGCGGATCGACGAGGGTGAGCTGGACGTCCATGTGTTCGACGCCCATGTCGCCGCGGCGCGTGCCGCGCACGCCGGGCAGGACTGGGAGCGCGTCGTGCGTGAGTGCGCCGCCGCGCTCGCCCTGTGGCGGGGCGCGCCGCTCGCGGGGCTGCCGACCGAGGTGGGCGGGTACGCCTTCGCGCGGCGGTTGCGCGAGGGACGGCTGCTGCTCCTGGAGTGGCGCTACGACGCCGAGTTGGCGCTGGGCGGCCCGCGTCTCGACGAGCTCGTACCGGAGCTGGCGGCGTTGACCGCCGAGTATCCGCTGCGGGAGGCGTACCACCGTCAGCTCATGCTCGCCCTGCACCGCACCGGCCGCCAGGCAGAGGCCCTGGCCGTCCACCGCGATCTGCGCACCCGACTGGTCGACCAGCTCGGCATCGAGCCGGGGCCCGGGGTGCGGGAGGCTCATGTGGAGGTGTTGCGGGGGGCGGCCGTGGGGAGCGGTGGTTCGGGAGGCGGGTTCGGCTTGGGTGACGGGGGAGCGGCTGCTTCTTCTTCTGCCTCTTCTGCCGCGCGAGTCGCCACGCCGTCCGCCGCCGCGTCGCCCTCGTCCGCTCAACTGCCGCCTGCTCAACTGCCTCCGCCGCCAGCACATTTCACGGGACGCGCCGCCGTACGCGACTCCCTGCGCCGCACTCTCACGACACCCGGAGCGCACTCGGCAACCCCCACGCACCCCACCATCCCTGCCACCGCCGTCATCAGCGGCATGCCCGGCGTCGGCAAGAGCGCACTCGCGCTGCACGTCGCGCACGAGTTGGCGGAACGTTTCCCCGATGGGCAGCTCCACCTCGACCTGCACGGTGCGACCCCGGGTATGGCCCCCCTCACCCCTGGTCAGGCGCTCACCGCGCTGCTGCGTGACCTCGGCGCCGAGCCCTGCCGAATCCCGGAACTCCCCGACGCGGCATCCGCTCTGCTGCGCTCGCTGCTCGCGCCGACCCGCACGCTCCTCGTACTGGACGATGCCGTGAGCGCCGCGCAGGTACGGCCGCTGCTGCCGGGCGGTGCCGGGTGCGCGGTGATCGTCACCAGCCGTTCGCCGCTCACCGCCCTCGACGGGGTCGCCCGCTTTCCGCTCGGCCCGCTGTCGGACGAGGAGAGCGCGGCCCTCCTGGTCGCGGCCTCGGGCCGTGCCGGACTGGACGGCTCCGACGCCGCCCGTCGCCTCGTCGAACTCACCGGCCGCCTCCCCCTCGCCCTGCGCGTCGTCGCCGCGCGGCTCGCCGCCCGGCAGGCCCTCACCCCGGACGTCCTCGCCGGGCAACTGGCCGATACGGAAGGGCGGTTGCGGCACCTCGAGTACGACGACCTGAGCGTGCGCCGCTCCCTGGCCGTCGCACACGACGCACTCGCCGGCTCCGAGCGCGAGGCCGACCGGGACGCGGCCCTCACCCTCCGCCGTATCGGCGCGCTCGATCTGCCCACGTACGGCGCACCCCTGCTCGCCCGCCTCACCGGCACCGGCGAACGCCGCACCGAGGCCGCCCTGGACCGTCTCGTGGACGTGGCACTGCTCCAGGAGCCGGCATACGGCCGCTACGCGCCCCACGACCTCGTCCGCGACTTCGCCCGTGAGCTGGCCGGAGGGTGGGGCGTGGAGGGCACCGGCGGCTCTGGCGGAGGGCGGGGCGCGGAGGGCGCCGGCACTGTTCGCGAACCGGCCGGAAGGCGGGACACGGACGACACCCGCCCCTCCGAAACCGTCTGCGACCTGGCCGGATTACGGGGCGGCGACGACTCCCGGGCCTCCGAAACCGCCCTCCGCTGGTACGCCGCCGTCGCCGAGCGGCTCCTCGTCGCGATCGTCGAGCCCGGACCCGACCAGGACGACCGTCGCCGCCCCACCGCGGCCCAGCCACCTGGTCATGCGGCGCATGTCGCCGCCGTCGCCCCCTTCGGCACCCCCGAGGAGGCCTTCACCTGGGGCGACAGGGAGCTGACGAACGTCGTCACCCTGGTCGAGCGGCACGCGGACGACCCGTGCCGGCAGCGCGCCGGCCTCGTCTCCACCCTCGTGAGACTGATCCTCCCCTACGCGCACCGCAGGGGCCGTGTCGCCGAGATGGAGGTGCTCGGCCGGGCCGGCCTCGGCGTGGCGCGGCGGCTCGGGGACGAGGCAGCGGAGGCGTACGCGCTGGTCGACCTCGCCGGACTGCACTTCCTGACCGGCCGCCAGAACGACGCCCTCGACCTGAACGACCGTGCGCTGGCCATCTGGCGACGGCTCGACGACCCGTCCTGGATCCGCCGCTGCCTCAACAACCGCGGTCTGCTGCTCGACGGGCTCGGCCGGTACGCCGAGGCAGGCGAGGCGCTGACCCGGAGCCTGGAGTACGCACGGCAGCTGAACCACCCGTACGGCGAGGCCGTCACCCGCAGCCACCTCGGCAACCTCTACGAGCACACCGACCCGCGGGCCGCCATCGAGCAGCACCGGCGTTCGCTCGCCATCGGGGACGAGATCGGCGCCGTGATCGTGCGGCACTCCGCGCACTGCAATATCGGATACGCCCTTCTGCGGCTCGGCGAACCGGCCGCCGCCCTCCCGCACTTCGAGGAGAGCCTGCGCATCCTCGGCGGTCACGGCGACTGGCACGGCGAGTCCCAGACCCGGCTCGGTCTCGTCCGCGCGCTGCGTCTGCTGGGCCGCACCGGGCGGGCCGCCCGCGAGTGCGCCGAGCTGCTGGACCGGGCCGACGCCCGTGCCGACCGCTACACCGGCGGTCTCGCCCGCCACCAGCACGGGCTGCTGCTGATCGAGCGGGGGCACGTCGGCGAGGCGCACCAGGAGTGGCGCTCGGCTCTCGCGGCGCTGGAGGAGACCGACGAGCACACGGTGGTCACGGAACTCCGCGAGCTGCTCGCTCTCCCGGACTGACACCGGCTATTTGGCGTCCGCATAACACTCCACCACCGCCGTCGTGAACGGAAACCGCACCGGCGTCTCCCCGAAGGTCAGCCGTCCGGCCAGAGCCGCCGCCTCGCGGATCGCCGTCACGACAGCGGCCGTCTCCTCCTCGGGACAGTGCACGATCACCTCGTCGTGCTGGAAGAAGACCAGCTCGGCCGCCATGCCCGCGCAAGCCTTCCGCAGCGCGGCGAGCAGCAGCAGGGCCCAGTCGGCGGCGCTGCCCTGGACGACGAAGTTACGGGCGAAGCGGCCGCGGGCGCGGGCGTTGGTGGAGGCGTAGCCGGGGACCCACTGTCCGCCCTCGGACTGGTCGTCCTCCGGAACGACCGACGCGGCCGGAATGCCCGCCTCCTCGGTCGCGTCGTCCGTCCCCCGGGCCGCCGGCGGGCAGGTCCGGCCGAGCCACGTCCGCACGAGCCGGCCCTCCTCGCCGGCGCGGGCCGCGTCGTCGACGTACGCCACCGCACGCGGGAAACGGCGTCTGAGCGCGGCGAGGTTCTTCAGGCCGTCGCCGGAGGTCTGGCCGTAGACGGCGCCGAGCACGGCGAGTTTGGCCTGGTCGCGGTCGCCGGAGAAGGCGCGGTCGGAGACGGACTGGTACAGGTCGGTCTCCCGGCCGGCCACCTCCATCAGGCCGGGGTCGCGGGAGATCGCGGCGAGGACGCGCGGTTCCATCTGGTCGGCGTCGGCGACGACGAGCCGCCAGCCGGGGTCGGCGACCACGGCCCGCCGGATCACCTTGGGGATCTGGAGCCCGCCTCCGCCGTTGGTCACCCAGCGCCCGGTCACCGTCCCGCCGGCGAGGAACTCGGGCCGGAAGCGCCCGTCGCGCACCCAGTCCTGGAGCCAGGACCAGCCGTGGGCGACCCAGATGCGGTACAGCTTCTTGTACTCGAGCAGGGGCTTCACGGCCGGGTGGTCGACGGACTCGATCTCCCAGCGGCGGGTCGAGGAGACTTTGATGCCGGCCTGCGCGAAGGCTTTGACCACGTCGGCCGGCAGGTCGGGGCGGACCCGGCGGCCGAACGCGGTGGACACCTCGTCGGCGAGTTCGGCCAGGCGGCGTGGTTCGCCGCCGCCCGCGTACCGCTCGCCCAGCAGGTCGTGGAGCACCGCGCGGTGCACGTCGGTGCTCCAGGGCAGCCCGGCGCGGTTCATCTCGGCGGCCACCAGCATGCCCGCGGACTCGGCGGCCGTCAGCAGGCGCATCCGGTCGGGGTGCTCGGGCCGCTCGTGCCGCCGCTGCTGCTCGGCGTAGACCGCGAGGAGGTCTTGCAGGGGCAGGTGGACGCCCTGCGGTTCGAACAGTGAGGACTGGGAGCCCGGTTCGGCGGAGCGCTGAGGCGGATCGGGCGGTACGGGGCCGCCGCGCAGCCGGGCCAGGGCGGCCGCGGCCGAGCGTGGTTCCCCGTACCGCCCCTCGTGGCCGAGGAGGAGCGTCTCGGCGGCCTCGATGTCGTAGCACCGCTCGACTCGCACCCCCGTGGCGAGCAGGCGCGGGTAGACCTCGGCGGTGGACCGCCACACCCACCGCGTGACGCCGGGACGGCTCCGCACGGCCTCGGCGGGATCCGCCTCCCGCCGCACCGGCCCGGCGGGCAGCCCGTCCGGACCGAGGGGGGCGACATCCACGCCACCGTCCTCGGCCGGAGCGAGCGCCCACCGGTCGGCCATGCTGCGAGTGTGACAGGAGGGTCTGACAACGACCTCGGGCCGCTGTCCCGGTCCCGGCCTTGGCCTCCGGCCTCGCCTCGGTCCGGGGTTGGGAGCAGGGGTCGGCGTCGGTTCCGGTCTGGGTCCGGGCCTCGGCTCTCCGCCTTGGTTCCGGCTTTCGGTCTGGGCTTGGGACCAGGGGTCGGCGTCGGTTCCGGTCTGGGGCCCGGCCTCGGCCCTCCGCCTCGGTTCTGGCCCTCGGTCTGGGCTTGGGACCAGGGGTCGGCGTCGGTTCCGGTCTGGGTCCCGACCTCGGCCCTCCGCCTCGGTTCCGGTCCCGGTCCCGGCCTTGGCCTCCGGCCTCGCCTCGGTCGGGGCCTGGGTCCAGGGGGCGGCGTCGGTCCCGGTCTGGGTCCCGGCCTTGGCCCTCCGCCTCGGTTCCGGTCCTGGCCCTCGGTCTCTGCCCTGGCCTTCGGTCTCGGTCTCGGTCCCGGCCCTCGGCTCCGGTCCCGGCCCTCGCCCTCGTCCTCGGCCCCGGCTCCGCCCTCGTCCTCGGCCCCGGCTCCGCCCTCGTACTCGGCCCCGGTCCCGGCCCTCGACTCCGGTCCCGGCCCTCGCCTCGCCCCCGGCCCTCGCCTCGCCCCCGGCCTCGCCTCGCCCCCGGCCTGGGCCCAGGCGTCGACGTCGGTCCCGGCCCTGACCTCGGTCCCGGTCTGGGCCCGGCCCTCCGCCTCGGTCCCGGCCCCCGGCCTCGCCTCGGTCCCGGCCTGGGTCCAGGCGTCGGCGTCGGTCACCGTCCCGGTTCCCGATCACCGCCTGGGCGGTCTCACGCCTCGTCCGGCGTGTCCTCCTGCGCCTGCACGATCTTCTCCAGCACCTCGGCCACGTACCGCTCGGTCCGCTCCTTGCCGATGCCCAGGCCGCTGAGGACGCCCTCGCCGTTCTCGTGCTCCAGCAGGGCGAGCAGGATGTGCTCGGTGCCGATGTAGTTGTGGCCGAGGCGCAGGGCCTCGCGGAAGGTGAGTTCCAGGACCTTCTTGGCGGCCTGGCCGTACGGCACGAGCTCCGGGGGCTCCTCGACGGCCGGGGGCAGTGCGGCGGTCGCCGCCTCGCGGACGGCGTCGAGGGAGACGCCCTGCTTGACGAGTGCCTTCGCGGCGAGGCCGTCGGGCTCGGCCAGCAGTCCGAGGACGAGGTGCTCGGGGACACCCTCGGCGTTACGCGCGGACCGGGCCTCGTTGTGCGCGGCCATCACCGCGTTGCGGGCGCGGGGCGTGTAGCGGTTGAAGCCCTGGCTGGGGTCGAGGTCGGCCGACTCCTTCGGCACGAAGCGCTTCTGCGCGGCCTGCCGGGTGACCCCCATGCTCTTGCCGATGTCCGTCCAGGAGGCGCCCGAACGCCGGGCCTGGTCCACGAAGTGGCCGATCAGGTGGTCGGCCACCTCGCCGAGGTGATCGGCGGCGAGCACCGCGTCCTGGAGCTGTTCGAGGGGTTCCTGGTGCACCTTCTTGATCGCCGCGATCAGGTCGTCGAGACGGAAAGATGACGTGATGTTGGGGTTCGTCGTCATGGTGTCAACCGTAGGTTGCACCCCCTGGGGTGTCAACCACGAGTTGACGCTCGCCCTGGCTACTTCGGAGACGTCACCACCAACCGCACCGCCAACCCCGTGAACACGGTCCCGGAGACGATGTTCAGCCAGCGGTTCACCCGCGCACTGCGCCTGAGGAAGGACGACAGCCGCCCCGCGAGCAGGCCGACGCTGCCGTCCCACAGGAAGCCCATCACGACGAGCGTGACCCCGAGCAGCAGCAACTGGCCCTGGACATGGCCGAGCGACGGGTTCACGAACTGCGGCAGGAACGCCACGTTGAAGAGGATCACCTTGGGGTTGAGCAGATTGGTGATCGCGCCCTGCCAGAAGGCCCGCCTCATCCCCGGCCCCACGGCGCCCGTCCCCTCCTCGCCCGGCACCGAACGGTCGCGGAACGCCTTCACCGCCAGATAGAGCAGATAGGCCGCGCCCGCCCAGCGCAGCACGTGGTACAGCGTCGGCAACGCCGTGAACAGGGCCGACAGACCGAGAGCCGCCGCGACCGCGTGCACGAGCATCGCGCACGCCACCCCGAACGCCGCCATCACCCCGGCGGTGGGCCCGCCCCGTCCGCCCATCGCCACGATGAACATCATGTCCGGGCCGGGGGTGATGCAGAGCGCGAAGGCGGCGACGAGGAACGCCGCGTACAGAGACATGTCCACCATGAGGCCATGGTCGAGGCGCCGCCGCGCGCGGATGGCCCAATTCCGGGGAGTGAGACGCACGAGGTCGCGCATGCCGGGCCGGCCGCGCCGACGTGGCACCATCGGCCCGTGAGTACGCCCACCACCGTCGACCGCGCGTTCGAGACCGCCCTGTACGACAACAGCGAGACGGCCCTCGACGCCGGCGCGTCCCTGCTCGCGTCCGACCCGGCAGCGGACGCAGAACTCGCCCGGCGCGGTGAGGAGTTCGTGGCGGCGGCCTGGCGGCGCGGCTGGCAGCCGGCCGACGTCGTACGGACCGTCCGGCGGGAGCTGGACGACGTACACGTACGCCTGGTGACGGCGCTGATCCGGGCGCAGGCGCCGCACGACCGTGCGCGCGGCCGCCGCTGGAGCGCGCAGCTCGCGGAGCTCCCCGCCGAGGCCCCGCCCCGCACCGACCGCTTCTCGTACGCCACCGCCGTGCTGGAGCTGTACCGCCTGCTGCTGCGCCTGCCCGCGCTCGAGTCCCTCGACGAGTCGCCCGGGGAGCCGAAGACCGAGTCCCGGATGCTCGGCCGGATCCGCGCCCTGCTCGCCAAGGCGGAGGCCACCGGGTACCCGGAGGAGGCGGAGGCGCTCAGTGCCAAGGCGCAGGAGCTGATGGCCCGGCACAGTGTCGACGAGGCACTGCTCGCGGCCCGGGCGCCCTCGCCCGAGACGCCCGGGGCCTGCCGGATGGGTGTCGAACCGCCGTACGAGCAGGCCAAGGCGGTGCTGCTGGACGCCGTCGCCGCAGCCAACCACTGCCGGGCGGTGTGGAACGAACCCCTCGGCTTCTCCACCGTCGTCGGCTTCGAGACCGACCTGGAGGTGGTCGAACTCCTCTACACCTCACTCCTCGTGCAGGCCACGACCGCGATGACGAAGGCGGAGGCCGCTCAGCGTGCGGCCGGCCGCAAGCGCACCAAGACGTTCCGGCAGTCCTTCCTCGCGGCTTACGCCCACCGCATCGGCACCCGTCTGGCGGCAGCCGCCAAGACCCAGGTGACGGAGGACCTGCTCCCGGTCCTCGCCTCCCGCGACGTGGCGGTCACCGGCCGGATGGACTCGATGTTCCCGGAGACGACCACGACCCGCCTGCGCGGTGTGCGCGACGCGGCGGGCTGGACGGAGGGCGCGCAGGCGGCGGACCGCGCCCAGGTCGGACACCGCCCGCCGCTGCGCTGACCTGCTGTCAGTCGCCCGAGGACTCGAAGCCGCTCACCGAGGCCTGCGCCGCGCCGCCGCTGCCGCTCCCGTCCCTCCGGGCGACCTCGCCGTACGACCACGTCAGGTCGTGCGCGTCCTCGGGGGCGCCGGGCAGGGTGAAGGACGCCTTCCGTACGGCAAGGCTCTTCGCGGAGCCGGCCTCGCCCCGGACGTAGGTGATCGTGAAGGATGTGGTGCCGCCCTTCCTCAGTGTGAGCGGCTGGGCCTTCGCGCCCTCCTCCGGGGACACGGACGTCGTGCTGTCCTCGGCCGCGAGGTCCACGGAGGGGAAGCCCTTCAGGGTGCACTGCGCGCCCTGGTTGGTGAGCGTGACGGTGACGTTGCCGGTGTCCCCGGCGGCCGGGGCGGCACCGGCCCCGACCTCCACGCCCAGGTCGCCGATCGCGCAGGCCGAACCGTTCGCCGGATCAGCGTTCTTCGCGTCGTCGGCGCCGGTCTTGCCGTCGTCGCAGGCGGTCAGCAGGAGCGTGGCGGCGAGGGCGGCTGCCAGGGTGAGGGGCAAGGTGCGCATGGGGTCCTCTGAGCGTGTTGAGCATGAGCGGCTTCGGGCCCCTGGATCATCACGCACGCGGATGCGGTACGGGCACCCACCCCCTGCGAATCGCCCGAAAGCCGGACGGGCCGCGGCGCCCGAAGGTGATCACGGCCCGTCCGTACGCTTCGAGGTCCTGCTACCCGAGGCCCGCCGTCGGCAACCCGGTCGGCAGCTTCCCGCCCTCGGCCCTGGTGTACGTCTCCGCGCCGAGGCCGCCCTCCCAGGTGACCTTGAGGCTCTTGCCGTTCACGGAGTCGACCGTGCCGGTCGTCCGGTCCTTGCTGCCGTCCTTGCACTTCAGGCGGATCATCCGCGTCCCGGACTCCTCACCCGCGGTGCCGGTGCACATGCTGCCGCCGGTCGCGAAGATCGCGGCCTGCTTGCCGGTGATCACCAGGGCCACGGCCTTGCCGCCGGTCGTCGCGAGCCAGCTGCCCTGGAGCCCGCCGGCGTCCGTCCCGTCGGAACCGGATGCGGACCCGGAGTCCGAACCGGAGCCGGAGTCGCCGCCCGTCCCGGCGGACGCGGTGGCGGACGGGGCCGGGCTGGACGCCGAGTCGTCCCCGGAGCCGCCGTCACCGCTGCACGCGGACAGCATGAGCACGCCCGCCAGGCCCGCGGCCAGTGCCGCGACCCGCGCGCGCCGACGGGCTCCCGGGCGACGCGCTCCCGGGCGACGCGAGAAGATCACCGAAGTCACTGCAAGCCCCCAAGCTGTAGCCGGCCGACCGGCCCCGCCGGAGCCCGTCGGCCCGTGCCGGAACGACCGAAGCAAGCTACCAGGGCCGGTCAAGAGGCCCCCGGGGCGAATCCCCGGGGGCCTCTCACCGCCCGCCGGCGCCGGGAAGGCCCCAGGCTCACCAGGACGACTTGCGTACCCCCGGCAGATACCCCGCGTGCGCCTGCTCCCGCAGACTCACCCGGGACAGTCCGAACGTCCGGAAGTAACCGCGCGGCCGCCCGTCCACCTGGTCCCGGTTGCGCACCCGCGTGGCGCTGGCGTCGCGCGGCTGCCTGCGCAGTTCCGCCTGCGCGGCGAGCCGTTCGGCGTCCGTGGACGACGGCCGCCGGATGATCTCCTTCAGCTCGGCCCGCCGGGCGGCGTACCGCGCGACGATCTCCTGCCGCTGGTCGTTCTTAGCGATCTTGCTCTTCTTCGCCATCAGACCTTCACTCCCCGGGCGCGGATACGGGCGACGGCCGCCTCGACTCCGATCGTGTCGATCGTCTTGATCGCCCTGGCGCTCAGCCGCAGGCGTACGTACCGGCCCTCGCTCGGCAGCCAGTAGCGCTTGGTCTGGATGTTGGGGTCGAACCGGCGTGACGTGCGCCGGTGGGAGTGCGAGATGCGGTTGCCGAAGCCGGGCTGGGTGCCGGTCAGCATGCAGTGCGCGGACATGTGGTGACGTACCTCTCTGCCTCAGGAGATGTAAATGGAATTCATTTTCAGTAGCATAGCGGCATGGCACGCAATGAACTCCGGCCGGTCATCAAGCTCCGGTCCACGGCCGGGACCGGCTACACCTACGTGACCCGCAAGAACCGTCGCAACGACCCGGACCGACTGACCCTGCGCAAGTTCGATCCGGTCGTCGGCCGCCACGTCGACTTCCGAGAGGAGCGCTGACCATGCGCAAGGGAATCCACCCGGACTACGGTCCCGTCGTCTTCCGCGACCGTGCCGCGAACTACGCGTTCCTCACCCGCTCGACGATGACGAGCGAGAAGACGATCGAGTGGGAGGACGGCAACACCTACCCGGTCGTGGACGTCGAGATCTCCGACGTCAGCCACCCCTTCTACACCGGCACCGCCCGCGTCCTGGACACCGCGGGACGCGTGGAGCGCTTCGAGCGCCGGTACGGAAAGAAGGGCTGACCCCGTGTCCGAGCTCTCCGTCGTCATCGTCGGCGGGCTGCACGCCGACGCCCGCAAGGCGGCCGTGGCGCGGCTGCTCGCCGACGTGCCGGGCAGCGTCGCACTCCACCACGACCTGGCGACGGCCGCGGCCGGCACGGTCGTACGGACCGTCCGGGACGCCACGGGCATCCTGGACGCGGGGGAGGCGCCGCTCGTCAACGACTGTGCCTGCTGCGCCCTGCGCGAGGACCTGGTCCCGGAGCTCGAGCGGCTCGCGGACGCCGGACAGACGCCCCTGGCCGTCGTCGAGCTGTGGGATTCCGTCGAGCCCAAGGCCATGGCAGAGGTCGTCACGGCCGGCGGGCTCACCGTCACCGGCGTGATCACCGCCGTCGACCCGGCCCTGGTCCTGCCGTACCTCGGCAACGGCGACGACCTGGCCGACGGCGGTCTCGCCGCCGCCACCACCGACCAGCGCACGGTCGCCGACACCTTCGCCCGCCAGCTGGAGTACGCCCCCGTCCTCGCGATCGCCGAGTCCCCGGAGGCCGACGACGAGGACCGCGAACTGCTCGCCCAGTTGCACCCGACGGCCCGCCAGGTCCCGATCGGCCACGGCGACCTGGCGGGCGCACCCGCGCTCGGCGCCTTCGCGCAGGACACGGCTGGCGGCCTGACCGTGCCGCCCCCGCGGCGACGCCCGTTCTCGCCGCTGGCCGAGGCCGCTCTGGCCGGCTTCGACGTGGAGTCGGCGGCGTCCGCCCAGCACCCGGCCTGTGCCCTGCTCCCCGCCGAGGCCGACGCGCACGGCGTCTCCACCCTGGTCTGGCAGCAGCGCCGCCCTTTCCACCCGGAGCGGCTCTACGCCGCCCTGGAGGACCTGACCTGCGCGGCCGCCCGCAGCCGGGGCCGGTTCTGGCTCGCCGACAAGCCCGACACGCTGTTCCACTGGGACGCGGCGGGCGGGGCCCTCTGCGTGGAGAGCGTGGGTCCGTGGCTGGCCTCGCTGCCGGACGCGGCCTGGGAGATGGTCCCGCCGGTGCGCCGCGCCGCCGCCGCGCTGGACTGGCACCCCGAGCACGGCGACCGGGGCCAGCACCTGGTCTTCACCTCGCCCGGCCTCGACCGTGACGGCCTGGAGCGGCTGCTGGAGTCCTGTCTGCTGACCGACGCCGAGTACGCGGCCGGGCGCGACGCCTGGCAGCGGCTGCCGCACGCCTTCGACACTCTCCTGGAGGTCTGAACCGACATGCCCCGCAAGATCGACCGCAAGCCCGTCAAGAATCGTCCCAACCCGCTGGACCAGGCCGGGATCGAGTACATCGACTACAAGGACACCGACCTGCTGCGGAAGTTCATCTCCGACCGCGGCAAGATCCGCAGCCGCCGGGTCACCCGTGTGTCGGCCCAGCAGCAGCGGCAGCTGGCCCGGGCGATCAAGAACGCGCGCGAGATGGCGCTGCTGCCGTACTCCAGCCGCTGAGCCCGTCCTCCGGCTGCTGCTGCACTCCCGCCGCCGCTGCCGTACGCCGGCCGCCGAGCGCCTGCGCCCGGGTGAGGTTCCCCACGCTTGACGGGTGGGGAACCTCATGCATTGGTCACGAGGCCGCAGGGGCGCACGCCGGGCGGTCCGTCAGGGCCAGGTGGCCGACCGGGTGTCCGGCGATGGTCCGACCCTCGCCCGGCCCCGAGGACGACGCCACGGTCATCCGCACGGCCCATTTCTCCCCGCCCCCGCATGCCGCGGCCTTCTTCCGTATGGAGGCCGGACGGTCCTGCTCGAGGCCCCCGGGCCCGCGCCCCAGCTCCGGCTTCTCCGGCCTCGCCACCGACCCGGCGCCCGTCCCCGCCGCCGAGCGGATGCTCCGCCTCCACGACACCTCCGCCGAACCAGCCGACTTCGTCGCGGGTGCCCGGGAACGCGCGGCGGTGCAGCACCGTCAGAACAGGCAAGGGCTTTCGGTAAAGCGGTCGTCAAAGCTGTAACCGGAGAACCACCCCGCGTGCACGTGCATCTGCCCATGCGTCTGCACGTGAACAAAGCTATGATCCGGGTCAGTTGACCACTGCATCAATGGCCACACAAGCCAGTGCACCACCGGGGAGCGACCTGTGGACCACGACGTGTACAACGGTATGGCGGCCGCCGGGCTGCACGGTGTGGCCTGGCAGAAGAGCCGGCACAGCAACTCGCAGGGTTCATGCGTGGAGTTCGCCCGGTTGCCGGGCGGTGACGTGGCCGTCCGTAACTCGCGCTTCCCCGACGGTCCCGCGCTGGTCTACACCCGTGCGGAGATCGAGGCCATGCTGCTGGGCGTGAAGGACGGCGAGTTCGACCACCTGGTCGGCGGCTGACGGACCGCCAGGCCCCTTAGGGCAAGGGGTATCCGTGATCAACGCGCCGCGACGCGCGTAGAACCGCGGGGCCAGGAAGCGCCGCGGTTTCTCATTCGCCGTTCGGCCCCGAACCGGGCCGCGGCAGCCGGAACAGCGCCCAGACCACCTTGCCGCTGAGCTCACCCGCGAGCGGGTGCCAACCCCAGCTGTCACTGAAGGAGTCGACGAGGAACAGCCCCCGGCCGGACTCGGCCGAGAAGTCGTCGGTCTCCCGGGCGACGGGACTGTCATGGCTGGGATCGCGCACCGCGCACACCAGCCGCTCGGCCCACCGCATCAGATGCAGCCGTACGGGAGGTTCCTGAACGGCGGCGCACCGGGTGCTCGCCGGCAGGCCGTGCCGCAGGGCGTTGGTGACGAGTTCCGAGACCACCAGGCAGACGTCGTCGAAATGGTCGCCCATGTCCCACTGGTCGAGCGTTCTGCGGGTGAACCGCCGTGCCTCGCGCACCGCTTCGTAGCGGGCGGGCAGAGCACAGGAGGCGGCGTCGGACACGGCCGCGGGATCCAGCGGCGGAAGGCCCTGCCGTAACGGCTCGAGCATGGTCGATCCATTCGTCCCCATGCGAGGCACTCCCGGGAATTCGCGGTCGGTGCGATGCGGCGGTGGTGCGGGACCATGGTTTCGGATGCGTACAGCAGATGCAAGGGCAGATGCACGTGCAGGTGACCGGAATGAGTCATCCCGTACCGCTTGTTGGTCAATTTTTCCGTCATCATCGTGACCCAGTCCGTCCGTCGCTTGCCTCTCTTCTTGTTTCCGCGTGCGTGCGCCTCCCGGCCCGATTCCGTTTCCGTAACCGGACGAGTACTGCTCGGAGTGTTTTAGTGGCAGACTTCGGCCCTTGGAGACGTTGGGGAGGCTGGCGAACGTGAGCGCGGGAGAGCCGGGATCGGTGGTGCGGCGCATGCTGCTCGGATCACAACTCAGGCGACTGCGTGAGGCGCGAGGCATCACGCGCGAGGCGGCGGGCTACTCGATCCGCGCCTCCGAGTCGAAGATCAGCCGGATGGAGTTGGGCCGGGTGAGCTTCAAGACCAGAGACGTCGAGGACCTGCTGACGCTGTACGGCATCACGGACGAGCAGGAGCGCGCGTCCCTGCTGTCCCTGGCCAAGGAGGCCAACGTCGCGGGCTGGTGGCACAGTTACTCCGACGTGCTGCCCAGCTGGTTCCCCACCTACGTCGGCCTGGAGGGCGCCGCCTCGCTGATCCGGGCCTACGAGGTGCAGTTCGTGCACGGCCTGCTCCAGACCGAGGCGTACGCGCACGCGGTGGTCCGGCGGGGCATGCAGGGCGCGAGCGAGGCCGATGTCGAGCGGCGCGTGGCGCTGCGTCTGGAGCGGCAGAAGTACCTCGTGGACGAGAGCGCCCCCGACTTCCACATCATCCTGGACGAGGCCGCCCTGCGCCGCCCGTACGGGGACCGTGAGGTGATGCGCGGCCAGCTCCAGCACCTCATCGAGGTCTCCGAGCGGCCCAACGTGCGCCTTCAGGTGGTGCCGTTCAGTCTCGGCGGCCACTCCGGCGAAAGTGGCGCGTTCACGATCCTCAGCTTCCCGGAGTCCGACCTCTCGGACGTCGTCTACCTGGAGCAGCTCACCAGCGCGCTGTACCTGGACAAGCCCGAGGACGTCGCCCAGTACGAGAAGGCGCTCAAGGAGCTCCAGAGCGACAGCCCGGGCCCTTCGGAGAGCCGGGATCTTCTCCGGGGGCTCCTCCAACTCTCCTGAAGCCTCCAACTCGCCTGAGACGTCAGTACGATGACGTGTGATCAGATCGTGAAGGCGCGATCGAGGGTCTGCTAGGGATCGAGGGATCACATGTCGTCGTCCTACTTCACCGACCTTGCACAGCAGTACATCGACGGTGAGTGGCGCCCGGGTACCGGTTCCTGGGACATCATCGACTTCAACCCGTACGACGACGAGAAGCTGGCGTCGATCACGATAGCCACGGTCGACGAGGTCGACCAGGCGTACCAGGCGGCCGCCCGTGCCCAGAAGCAGTGGGCCGCGACCAACCCCTACGCCCGCCGCGCGGTCTTCGAGAAGGCCCTGAGGCTCATCGAGGAGCGCGAGGCCGAGATATCCGAGGCGATCATCGCCGAGCTCGGCGGGACGCGTCTGAAGGCGGCCTTCGAACTGCACCTCGCCAAGGAGTTCCTGCGCGAGGCGGTCCAGCTGGCGCTGCGCCCCGAGGGCCGGATCCTCCCCTCGCCGGTGGACGGCAAGGAGAACCGCGTCTACCGCGTGCCAGTCGGTGTCGTGGGTGTGATCAGCCCGTTCAACTTCCCGTTCCTGCTCTCGATCAAGTCCGTCGCCCCGGCGCTCGCGCTCGGCAACGCCGTGGTGCTCAAGCCGCACCAGAACACACCGATCGTCGGCGGCTCCCTGGTCGCGAAGATCTTCGAGGACGCGGGCCTGCCCGGCGGTCTGCTGAACGTCGTCATCACCGACATCGCGGAGATCGGCGACGCCTTCCTGGAGCACCCGGTGCCCAAGGTCATCTCCTTCACCGGCTCCGACCAGGTCGGCCGGCACGTGGCGACGGTCTGCGCCCGGCTGTTCAAGCGCTCGGTCCTCGAACTGGGCGGCAACAGCGCGCTGGTGGTCCTCGACGACGCCGACATCGACTACGCGGTCGACGCGGCGGTCTTCAGCCGGTACGTCCATCAGGGCCAGGTCTGCATGGCCGCCAACCGCATCCTCGTCGACCGGTCCGTCGCCGACGAGTTCACCGAGAAGTTCGTAGCCAAGGTGAAGACCCTCAAGGCGGGCGACCCGCGCGACCCGGAGACCGTCATCGGCCCGGTCATCAACTCCTCGCAGGCGGACGCCGTCGCGGGCGCGGTCGAGCAGGCCCTCGCCGAGGGCGCCACGGCCCTGGTGCGCGGCGGTCGCACCGACAACCTCGTCGAGCCGTCCGTCCTGACCGGCCTGCCCGCCGGCTCGGACCTGCTGAGGCAGGAGATCTTCGGCCCGGTCGCCTTCCTCGTCCCGTTCGACGGCGAGGAGGAGGCCGTCCGCCTCGTCAACGACACCCCCTACGGCCTGAGCGGCGCCGTCCACACCGGCGACATCGAGCGGGGCGTGAACTTCGCCAAGCAGATCGACACCGGCATGTTCCACGTGAACGACGGCACCGTCCACGACGAGCCGATCGTCCCCTTCGGCGGCGAGAAGCACTCGGGCCTGGGCCGGCTCAACGGCGAGACGATGCTGGACTCCTTCACCACGCTGAAGTGGATCTCCGTGCAGCACGGGCGCAGCCGCTTCCCGTTCTAGACCCAACGCCGTTCAGTTAGGCGTGGGGGCTGTTCGTCAAGGCTGGTGAACGAGGCAGCGGAGC
>NZ_DF968298.1:0-57988 GCF_001270025.1 Streptomyces azureus
CCGTCGGCGACGAAGAAGGCCGCCCTGTACGGCACGGTCGTCGACGCCGTCGACCGCGCCCCCGACCCGGACGCCCGGCCCGCCGCCCTGCCCCGACGCCCCGAGTCCGGCATCACCAGCACCGGCGGCCCGAGGGCCGTGATGCAACACCGTGGCGACAGCGTGACGCTGAGCGGTCAGGGCTATGTCCTGGTCCGCTGGCAGATCTCGCCGCACGCCCGGCCCGGCGGCGTGGTCATGCCGTCCTGGACCGGCCTGAAGGGCAAGCTGTTCCACGTGGCCTCCGGCGGCTCGCGCCGCATGGACGACCCGCTGCCCGGCGCCCCGAACGGCTACGTCACCGGCATGGGCGGCCCCGACATCGGATACGCGGTGCTGCCGCCCGGCACCCAGCAGATGTGGCAGAACGAGTACTTCTACGTCGACGGCACCGTCACCCTCACCCAGAACGAACGCGGCTGCGACTACGGCATCGCCGTCTTCCCGTCGAGCTGGCAGGCCGTGGACAAGGACGTCAACGAGGGCCCCGCTCAGGGCGCCATCCGCTACGGCCTCGTACGCGACACCGGCACGGACAGCGCGCCGGTGCCGCAGTA
The DNA here is from genome assembly GCF_001270025.1 of Streptomyces azureus. NCBI lineage: Bacteria > Bacillati > Actinomycetota > Actinomycetes > Kitasatosporales > Streptomycetaceae > Streptomyces > Streptomyces azureus. The sequence goes on from NZ_DF968298.1 coordinate 597, forward strand.
CGTCACGCGCTCGACGCCGGCCGATCCGGCGACGGTGCCGCAGCGCTCGCGCGTGTAGCGCACAGCACGTCGATGCGGTTGGTCGTGATCGAGTCCACCCCCGCGTCCAGCAGCCGCCGCATCGAGCGGCGCGTGTCGGGGGTCCAGACGGACAGCAGGTAGCCGTCGCGGTGGACGCGGTCGGCGAGGGCGCGGTCCACCAGCGGGAAACGGTAGTTGAGCCAGCGCGGGCGGACCGCCTCCAGCAGGACGGACCGGGGCGGGGCCAGCGTCGTCCAGGTGAGGGCGATCTCCGCGGCCGGGTCCGCCGCGCGCACGGCGAGCATGGCGTCGGCGCCCGCGCAGTAGTAGACGCGGTCCGCCGCCCCCACCTCCCGTACGGCGTCCATCACCCGCCGCACCGCCCGCACGTCGGGCGAGCCGGGCAGGTCGATCATCACCCGGTGGCCGTCGGTCGCGGCCAGCGCCTCCGTCAGGGCCGGAACCCCGCCGCCGGTGAGCCCGCGCACCTCCTCCCAGGACAGCGCGAGCACCGGCCGCTCGTGCTCCCAGAGCCGCTTCAGCGTGTCGTCGTGCAGCAGCACCGGCACGCCGTCCCGGGTCAGCCGTACGTCGATCTCCACCGCGTCCGCGCCCCGGTCGAGCGCGGAACGCAGTGAGGCGACCGTGTTCTCGCGGTGGCGGTACGGGTCGCCCCGGTGGGCCACGGCGGTCACGAGCCGCCGGGGGCGCTCGGGTGAGGGCGTCACCGGTCGAGCCACCCCGCGGTGTACGTGTCGATCTCCTCGTTGATCCGGGCCTTGCCCGTGGCGTCCAGGAAGGACGCCTCGACGGCGTTCTTCGCCAGCTCGGCCAGTCCCTGCTCGTCGAGGTCGAGCAGCCGGGCGGCGACCGCGTACTCGTTGTCGAGGTCGGTGCCGAACATCGGCGGGTCGTCGGAGTTGATCGTGACGACGACCCCGGCCTCGGCGAACTCCTTGATCGGGTGCTCGTCGAGGGTGCGGACCGCGCGCGTGGCGATGTTGGAGGTCGGGCACACCTCCAGCGGGATCCGGTGCTCGGCGAGGTGCGCGAGGAGCTTCGGGTCCTGCGCGGAGCTGGTGCCGTGGCCGATGCGCTCGGCTCGCAGATGCGTGAGGGCGTCCCACACCGTCTGAGGGCCGGTGGTCTCGCCGGCGTGCGGTACGGAGTGCAGCCCGGCCGCGATCGCCCGGTCGAAGTACGGCTTGAACTGCGGACGCGGCACGCCGACCTCGGGCCCGCCAAGACCGAAGGAGACCAGGCCCTCCGGGCGCAGCCGGTCGTCGGTGGCGAGCCGGGTCGTCTCCTCGGCGGCTTCGAGCCCCGCCTCGCCGGGGATGTCGAAGCACCAGCGCAGCACGGTCCCGAAATCGGCCTCGGCGGCCTTGCGGGCGTCCTCGATCGCGTCCATGAAGGCGCGTTCGTCGATGCCGCGGCGGGTGGAGGAGAACGGGGTGATGGTCAGCTCGGCGTACCGCACCTGCTGCCGGGCCAGGTCACGGGCCACCTCGTAGGTCAGCAGCCGGACGTCCTCCGGGGTGCGGATCAGGTCGACGACCGACAGGTACACCTCGATGAAGTGGGCGAAGTCGGTGAAGGAGAAGTAGTCAACCAAGGCAGCGGGATCGGCCGGGACCTTCGAGTCGGGGTGGCGGGCGGCCAGCTCGGACACGATCCGGGGGGAGGCGGAGCCGACGTGGTGCACGTGCAGTTCGGCCTTGGGCAGTCCGGCGACGAAGGCCTTCAGATCGCGTGGCGCGCGGGGGTCGACGAGATGCTCGGTCAAGGGTTCCTCCCCGGAACGGCGCCCCTGCCGGCGCGTGGCGGGCGGGGCGCGGGTGATCGGCTGATCGATGACTCGGATTCATCGTAGGCCGTGGGGGGAGCGCCCCTTTTCGCGGGCGCGGGGCTGTATCGATGTGTGCGGCTTCGCCGCGTGGGCGCGAGCAACCTCCACGCACCCGCACTGTGGGCACGCACCGAACCACGCACCCGCACTGTGGCACGCACCGAACCACGCACCCGCACTGTGGCACGCACCGAACCACGCACCGAACCAGGCACCCGCACTGTGGCACGCACCGAACGGCCCCGTAGCATGGCGGCACGATCGACCCAGGGGGGATGCACCATGACGGACCCGACGCAGCCCGGCGGAGGCGGCGGCCACGACCCGTGGGCGCCCCCGGAGAACCGGCCGTCACTCGACAAGGACCAGCCCCCCACCGCAGGGCCGCCCTCCGTGCACGACCAGGCCACGGTCACCTCGATGCCGAGCGCGGGTTTCATCCCGCCGACCGGCACGCCGCAGTTCGACACCTCGGGCACCGGCGCTGTCCCGCCCCCGCCCGCCGCCCCCACCGGCCCGGCAGCAACCGGTGGCTACGGCTACCCCGGCTACCCCCAGGCGGGCTACGGCTGGCCCGGCATGCCCATGGCCCCCCAGAACGGCATGGGCGTCGCCGCGATGGTGCTGGGCATCATCTCCTGCACGCTCTTCTGTCTGTACGGCGTGGTCTCCCTGGTCACCGGCATCCTCGCCGTCGTCTTCGGCATCAAGGGCCGCAAGCGCGCCGAGGCCGGAGTGGCCACCAACCACGGTCAGGCCCAGGCGGGCCTGATCATGGGCATCATCGGGATCATCCTCGGCATCGCGGTGATCGTCCTGATAGCCGTCGGCATCACGGCCGCGATCAACAGCGACGAGCCGTACGACGACCCGTACTACGGCGCGCGCGCCCCGGCCGCCACCGCCCCGTCCCACCAGTGAAACAGCCGTACTGCGCGGCGGACTTGGCCACTACGATTCCCTGGTCTGACAACGGAGGGGAGATCGTCATGTCCAACACCAATCCCACGCCCGGTGGGTTCGGTCCGCCGTCCCAGCCCCCGCAGCAGCCGGCCCCCGGCTACGGCTATCCGCAGCAGGGCGGCCCCGGCTACGGCTACCCCCAGGGCAGCCCCGGCTACCCGGCCGCGCCGCCCGCGGGCTACCCCCAGGCGCCCGGCTACGCGATGCCCGCGCAGCCGAGCAACGGCATGGGAACCACGGGGCTGGTGCTGGGCATCATCGGCGTGGTGTGCAGCGTGACCTTCCTGCTGTGGTTCTTCGGCGTGATCCTGGGCATCCTGGCGATCATCTTCGGCGCCATCGGGCGGGGCAAGGCGACCCGGGGTGAGGCCACCAACAAGGGCGCGGCGACCGCCGGACTGGTCTGCGGCATCATCGCCACCGTGATCCTGCCGCTGCTGGGTTTCCTGCTCTTCGCCAGCATCATGGGCGGGCTCGGCGCGGCTGCCTGAAGCTGCTGCTGCACGGGGGGCCGGTCCCTTGGGCCGGCCCCTCACTCATGCCCCCGTCATGCCCCGCGCAGCCGCTCCCGCGCCTCCATCAGCGCGAAGCCCAGCAGGTTCGGCCCCCGCCACCGCTCCGGATCCATCGCCGCCTCGTCGTCCGCGGCCAGCCCGATGCCCCACACCCGGTCCACGGGACTCGCCTCGACCAGCACCCGGTCGCCGGTGTTCAGCAGGAACTCCCGCAGCCCGGGCTGCGTCCCGAACTTGTGGACGCTGCCCTCCACGACGATCCGGAACCGCTCCCGCTGCCATATCGCCTCGTCGAAGCCGCGCACCAGCCGCCCGGCCTTCTTCGCCTCGGCGGGATGCCCGGCGGCGAGCACGGCACGCTCCGCCGCCGCGTCCTCGAAGAGCCGTGCCTTGCCCGCCATCATCCAGTGCTCGGCCGTCGCGTACTCCACGCCGTCCACCGTGAACGGCGCCGGCCACCACTGGCTCAGACAGCTCGCCCCGATGCGGCCGTCGGGCCGCGGCCGGTGCCCCCAGAAGTGCAGATACCTGATCCTCGCGCCGGCGCGGACCGCCCTGATCAGGGCGGTCCGGGAGCCGACCGCCCCCGTGGTCTCCTCCATGCACGCGAGTCTGGCACGCACCGCTGACACGGCGTCCTGCCTTTTCCTGGCGGACTCGACACCTGGTCGACAGATTCCGTCGCGTAACCAAAAATCAACAACGGAATCCCTTGTTGGAGTGACATCCCTCTGTCAGGATCGGCATTCAAATCGAGCCTGAGCCACGCCGGTCCCACCACGGGGACACGGAGGAGAGCGACATGCACAACCCGGGCAACGCCACCCCGGACCGATTCCCGGCCGAGGAGCGCTTCGCGGAGGGCGCGCAGTACATCGCCGGCCGCCTCACCAGGGGCACCTCCGGCCGCACCCACGCGGTCGTCGACCCGGCGTCGGGCGAGGAGGTGCTCCGCTACGAACTGGCGGGCACGGCCGACGTCGACCGGGCCGTCGCAGCCGCCCGCGAGGCCTTCCCGGGCTGGGCGGGAGCCACACCCGGCGAGCGTTCCGACGCCCTGCACCGGTTCGCCGCGGTCCTGGCCGCCCGCGCCGAGGACTTCGCCCGCGCCGAGTCGCTCCAGTGCGGCAAGCCGCTGAAGCTGAGCCGCGAGTTCGACGTCCCGGGGACGATCGACAACACCGCCTTCTTCGCCGGTGCCGCACGGCTTCTCCAGGGCCAGTCCGCCGGTGAGTACTCCGGGGACCACACGTCGTACATCCGGCGCGAGCCCATCGGTGTCGTCGGTTCCATCGCGCCCTGGAACTACCCCCTCCAGATGGCCGCCTGGAAGGTCCTGCCGGCGATCGCGGCGGGCAACACCATCGTCCTGAAGCCCGCCGAGCTCACCCCGCTGACCTCGCTGCTCTTCGCCCAGGCAGCCACGGACGCCGGGATTCCGGACGGTGTGATCAACATCGTGACCGGCACCGGCAGGGAGGCAGGTGAGCACCTCGTCGGCCACCCCGACGTGGCCATGACCTCGTTCACCGGCTCCACCGCCGTCGGCAAGCGCGTCGCGGAGATCGCCACCGCCACCGTAAAGCGCCTCCACCTGGAGCTCGGCGGCAAGGCGCCCTTCGTGGTCTTCGACGACGCCGACCTGGAGGCCGCCGCCCATGGCGCGGTCGCCGGCGCCCTCATCAACACCGGGCAGGACTGCACGGCCGCCACGCGCGCGTACGTGCAGCGGCCGCTGTACGACGCCTTCGTGGAACGGACGGCGACGCTCATGGAGACCGTCCGGCTCGGTGATCCGTTCGCCGCCGGAACCGACCTCGGACCGCTGATCTCGCACGCGCAGCGGGACCGGGTCGCCGGTTTCGTCGACCGGGCGCGTGCCTACGCGCGCGTGGTCACCGGCGGCGAGGCACCCGAGGGGGAGCTCGCCGAGGGCGCCTACTACCGGCCCACCCTCATCGCCGACGCCGCCCAGGACAGCGAGGTCGTCCAGTCCGAGATCTTCGGACCGGTCCTGGTCGTGCTGCCCTTCGACACCGACGACGAGGGCATCGCGCTCGCCAACGACACCCCGTACGGGCTCGCCGCCTCCGCGTGGAGCCGGGACGTGTACCGGGCGAACCGGGCCACGCGCGAGATCAAGGCCGGGTGCGTGTGGGTCAACGACCACATCCCGATCATCAGCGAGATGCCGCACGGCGGCTACAAGTCCTCCGGCTACGGCAAGGACATGTCCGCGTACTCGTTCGAGGAGTACACCCAGATCAAGCACGTCATGTTCGACAACACCGCGGTGGCCGCGAAGGACTGGCACCGCACCGTCTTCGGGGACCGATAGTCGTATGCAGGCCGCCTGACCAACGGCCGTCCACCCTCCGAAAGGGCACCACGCGCATGGAGCAGTACGAGCCCGACCGCCTGTCCCCGGCCCAAGTGGCCGCCATGCGGCGCAGTTTCAGGAACGGCAGGGCCGCCCTCACCCGGCGGTCGCTGCTGCGCGCCTCCGCGGGCGGGGCGCTCGCGGCCGGCGGACTCGGGACGCTGAGCGCCTGCGGCATCCCGGCGGCGGGCAAGTCGCAGGGCGGTGTCTCCGCAGAGGATCACTCGGCCAAGGAGAAGACGGTGAACTTCTCCAACTGGACCGAGTACATGGACGTCGACGACAGCGGCAAGCACCACCGGACGCTGGAGCAGTTCACGAAACGCACGGGCATCAAGGTCAAGTACACCGAGGACATCAACGACAACAACGAGTTCTTCGGCAAGATCAAGCCGCAGCTCGCCGCGGGCCAGGACACCGGCCGCGACATCATCGTCCTCACCGACTGGCTGGCCGGCCGCCTCATCCGCCTCGGCTGGGTGCAGAAGCTCGACCCGGCCAACCTGCCGCACGCCTACGCCAACCTGTCGGCCCAGTTCCGCAGCCCCGACTGGGACCCGGGCCGCGCCTACTCGTACGTCTGGCAGGGCATCTCGACCGTCATCGCGTACAACAGGAAGGCCCTCGACGGCGTCGAGGTGAAGTCGATATCCGACCTGCTCGACAACCCCAAGCTCAAGGGGCGGGTCGGCTTCCTGTCGGAGATGCGCGACAGCGTCGGGATGACGCTGCTCGACATGGGCAAGGACCCGGCGGATTTCACCGCCGACGACTACGACGCGGCCATCGCCCGCCTCCAGAAGGCCGTCGACAAGGGCCAGATCCGCCGCTTCACCGGCAACGACTACACCTCCGACCTGACCAGCGGCGACTTCGCGGCCTGCGTCGCCTGGGCCGGTGACGTCGTCCAGCTCAAGGCGGACAGCCCGGACATCGACTTCCTCATCCCGGACAGCGGATACATGACGTCGACCGACAACCTGCTGATCCCCAACAAGGCCCGGCACAAGACGAACGCCGAGCGGCTCATCGACTTCTACTACGAGCCGAAGCCGGCCGCCGAACTCGCCGCGTACATCAACTACGTGTGCCCGGTCGACGGTGTGAAGGCCGAGCTGGCGAAGATCGACGAGGACGCGGCGAACAACCCGCTGATCATCCCCGACAAGGCCATGGCCGCCAAGTCGCACGCCTTCCGCTCGCTGAGCTCGAAGGAAGAGACCGAGTTCGAAGAGAAGTTCGCGAAGCTGACGGGGGCGTGACCCAGGATGACGAACAAGACAGACCCCACCGGCGACGTCCGCCTGACGGGCATAGCCAAGACCTACGGCGCCTTCACCGCCGTCCACCCGCTCGACCTGACCGTGCCGCAGGGCTCCTTCTTCGCCCTGCTCGGCGCCTCCGGCTGCGGCAAGACCACCACCCTGCGCATGATCGCCGGCCTGGAGGAACCTTCCGCAGGCACCGTCTCGCTGGGCGGCCAGGACGTGACCGCGCTCCCGCCGTACAAGCGGCCCGTGAACACGGTCTTCCAGTCCTACGCCCTCTTCCCGCACCTCGACATCTTCGAGAACGTCGCCTTCGGCCTGCGCCGGCGCGGCATCAGGTCGGTGAGGAAGCAGGTCGAGGAGATGCTCGACCTGGTCCAGCTCGGTGAGCAGGCCCGCAAGAAGCCGCACCAGCTCTCCGGCGGCCAGCAGCAGCGCGTCGCCGTGGCCCGCGCGCTGATCAACCACCCCAAGGTGCTCCTCCTCGACGAGCCGCTCGGCGCCCTCGACCTGAAGCTGCGCCGCCAGATGCAGCTGGAGCTCAAGCGCATCCAGACCGAGGTCGGCATCACCTTCATCCACGTCACGCACGACCAGGAGGAGGCCATGACCATGGCCGACACGGTCGCCGTGATGAACGCGGGCCGCGTGGAACAGCTCGGCTCACCGGCCGACCTCTACGAGAACCCGCGCACCACCTTCGTCGCCAACTTCCTCGGCACCTCCAACTTCATCGAGGCCGAGGTCGACTCCAAGAGCGGCGAGGAGATCGTGCTGAAGGCGGGCGGCGGCAAGCTCGTCCTGCCCGAGGCCCGGTGCGGCGCGCCCACGACGGCCGGCGGCAAGGTGCTGGTCGGCGTCCGCCCGGAGAAGATCTCCCTCACCCACGCGGACGACGCCGGCGAGATACCCGACGGCCGCAACCGCATCACCGGCCGGATAGCCGACTCCAGCTTCATCGGCGTCTCGACGCAGTACGTCGTCGACAGCCCGGTCTGCTCCGACTTCGAGGTCTACGCCCAGAACATCGACCGCGACCCGCGGCTCGTGCCCGGCGCCGAGGTCGTCCTGCACTGGAACCCGGCCCACACCTTCGGCCTGGACGCGGACCAGGACGCGGACGCCGGAGTGGAAGAGGCGGCCTGATGTCGACACTCACCGAGGCGCCACCGCCGCTCGCACCACGAGCGCCCGAGCCCGAACCCCCGAAGCGCAGGGGCCGCTGGACCCCGTACTGGCTGCTGCTCCCCGGCATCCTCTGGCTGCTGGTCTTCTTCGCGCTGCCGATGATCTACCAGGCCTCCACGTCCGTGCAGACGGGCTCCCTGGAGGAGGGCTACAAGGTCACCTGGCACTTCGCCACGTACTGGGACGCGCTGTCCGCGTACTGGCCGCAGTTCGTCCGGTCCGTGCTGTACGCGGGCACCGCGACGATCCTGTGCCTCCTGCTCGGCTACCCGCTCGCGTACCTGATCGCCTTCCGCGCGGGCCGCTGGCGGAATCTGATCATGATCCTGGTGATCGCGCCCTTCTTCACCAGCTTCCTGATCCGCACCCTGGCCTGGAAGACGATCCTCGCGGACGGCGGCCCGCTCGTCGGCGCGCTCGACACGCTGCACGTCCTGGACGTCACCAGCTGGCTCGGCTGGACCGCCGGCGACCGGGTCCTCGCCACACCGCTCGCGGTGGTCTGCGGACTGACGTACAACTTCCTGCCGTTCATGATCCTTCCGCTCTACACCTCTCTGGAGCGCATCGACGGCCGGCTTCACGAGGCCGCCGGTGATCTGTACGCCCGCCCCTGGACGACCTTCCGCAAGGTGACCTTCCCGCTGTCGATGCCGGGTGTCGTCTCCGGCACGCTGCTGACCTTCATCCCGGCCACCGGCGACTACGTCAACGCCGACCTGCTCGGCTCCACGGACACCCGCATGGTCGGAAACGTCATCCAGACGCAGTTCCTGAGAGTGCTCGACTATCCGACCGCCGCGGCGCTCTCCTTCATCCTCATGGCGGCCATTCTTCTCATGGTCACCCTCTACATCCGCAGGTCTGGGACGGAGGATCTGGTCTAAATGCCCTTCGTCAACTGGCTGAAAAGAAATCTCGTCGTCATCGCGGGACTGCTGACGCTCACCTATCTCCTGCTGCCGAACGTCATCGTCACGGTGTTCTCCTTCAACAAACCGAAGGGGCGCTTCAACTACGAATGGCAGCAGTTCTCCCTGGACGCCTGGAAGGACCCGTGCGGCGTCTCCGACCTGTGCGGCTCGCTGTCGGTCAGCCTCCAGATCGCGTTCTGGGCGACCCTCGGCGCCACGCTCCTCGGCACGCTGATCGCCTTCGCGCTGGTCCGCTACCGCTTCCGCGCACGCGGCGCCGTGAACTCGCTGATCTTCCTGCCGATGGCGATGCCCGAGGTCGTCATGGCCGCCTCGCTGCTCACCCTGTTCCTCAACATGGGCGCCCAGCTGGGATTCTGGACGATCCTCATCGCGCACATCATGTTCTGCCTGAGTTTCGTGGTCACGGCCGTCAAGGCGCGCGTGATGTCGATGGACTCCAAACTGGAGGAGGCGGCGCGGGACCTGTACGCGGGCCCGTTCCAGACCTTCGTCCGGGTCACCCTGCCGATCGCGGCGCCGGGAATCGCGGCGGGGGCCATGCTCGCCTTCGCCCTCTCCTTCGACGATTTCATCATCACCAATTTCAACGCCGGCTCGACCGTCACCTTCCCCATGTTCGTCTGGGGCTCGGCACAGCGCGGAACGCCCGTTCAAATCAATGTCATCGGCACGGCCATGTTCGTCGTCGCCGTACTGTTCGTCCTGGCTTCCATGGCCGTGGGTAATCGCCGCAACAGACAAAAGGCATAACCGTAGGGAGTTGAAATCATGGCCCCGAGCGCCATGAATCAGTGGACCCGTTCGCTTTCCGACGCCCAGCCGGTCCCGTACTGGCTGGACGACCCCGGCAGGCCCCGCCCCGAACCCGCCCTCACCACCTCCGAGACCTGCGACCTGCTGGTCGTGGGCGGCGGCTACAGCGGACTGTGGACGGCGCTGATCGCCAAGGAACGGTCCCCGCAGCGGGACGTGGTGCTGGTGGAGGGCCGCGAGGTGGGCTGGGCCGCCTCGGGCCGCAACGGCGGATTCTGCGCCGCCTCCCTCACCCACGGCCTGCCCAACGGCCTCGCCCGCTGGCCCGACGAGATCCACAAGCTCCAGGAGCTGGGCGCCCGCAACCTCGACGCGATCGAGGCGGCGGTCGCCCGGCACTCCATCGACTGCGACTTCGAACGCACCGGCGAGATCGACGTCGCCACCGAGCCGTACCAGGCGGCGGAACTGCGCGCCTGGCACGAGGAGATGTCCCGCCGGGGCCTCGCCGAGGACGTCGAGTACCTGGACGCCGAGGCGGTCCGGGAACAGGTGAACTCACCCACCTTCCAGGCGGGCCTGTGGGACCGCAGGGGCGTGGCGATGCTGCACCCGGCGAAGCTGGCCTGGGGCCTGAAGCGGGCGTGCGTGAAGCTGGGAGTCCGCGTCTACGAGCACACCCCCGCGCTGACGCTGAAGCCGTACGGCGCCGGCATGGCCGCACGCACCCCCTACGGCCGGGTCCGCGCCCGCCAGGTCGCCCTCGGCACCAACGTCTTCCCGAACCTGGTCAGACGCGTCCGTTCGTACACCGTCCCGGTCTACGACTACGCCCTGATGACCGAGCCGCTCACCCCCGGGCAACTCGCGTCGATCGGCTGGAAGAACCGCCAGGGCCTCGGGGACAGCGCCAACCAGTTCCACTACTTCCGCCTGTCGGCCGACAACCGGATCCTCTGGGGCGGCTACGACGCGATCTACCCCTATGGCGGCCGCGTCCGCGCCGAGTACGACGACCGCCCGGAGACCTACGCCAAGCTCGCCGGGCACTTCTTCGCCTGCTTCCCGCAACTGGAGGGCGTCCGCTTCAGCCACGCCTGGGGCGGCGCGATCGACACCTGCTCCCGCTTCTCGGCGTTCTTCGGCACCGCCCATCAGCAGAAGGTCGCCTACACGGCGGGTTACACGGGCCTGGGTGTCGGCGCGACGCGCTTCGGCGCCGAGGTGATGCTGGACCTGCTGTCCGGCGAGCGCACGGAACGCACGGAACTGCACATGGTCCGCAAGAAGCCCCTGCCCTTCCCGCCGGAACCCTTCGCCTGGACGGGAATCGCCCTCACCAAGTGGTCCCTGGCCCGAGCGGACGCCCAGGGCGGGCGCCGCAACCTGTGGCTGCGCACCATGGACCGGCTGGGACTGGGCTTCGACAGCTGAACCGGCGGGATGTGAGACGGTTCACTCCAGCGAGGGGCCCAAACCCGCGTAATGACCACAAGGGGACCTCCCTCTCCCTCGTGACGCCCTCGGGACGCCCTGCGCGTTCGCGAGATTCACGAGTGAGACGGAGGTCTTCCTGATGACCGGTGCGAAGACGGCGGTCGAGTGGCTCTCATCCATCGCACCCGATCCCGAGGCCTGCCGCTGGGAGTGGGAGCGCAACCCGCTCGGGGTCACGCTGCTGCCGGCCGGCAGCGCGTGGGACGTGCTCATCCTGCCCGGTGAACTCGGCTACGCCACGCTCGACGTGCTCAGCCGCGTGCTCGACCAGCCGGGCCCCGTCCTCGTCGACTTCGGCGACGCGCGCATCGGGTTCTTCGTGCCGCCGGGCACCGCGGCCCGCTGGCTCGGCACAGGCATCCGCACGGCGGGCGCCGGCACCTGGATCGTCGTGCCGTATCCGGGCCGTTCCTCACCCGGCGGAGTCCGCTGGCTGGTCCCCCCGGACGGCTCGGGGACCCTGACGGACCCGCCCCTGCTGGAACTGGCGATGCACGAGGCGGCGGCGGGGCTGGCCACGGAGGACGATGGTTAGGCCCTACCGCTGTCCGGGCGGCGTCGCACGCCCGAGGAACAGCCACAGCGACGACAGCAGCACCGCGCACAGACACCAGCTGGCCACCACGTCCAGTGGCCAGTGGTAGCCGCGGCGGACCAGGCCGTAGCTCGCGCCGAGTACGAGGACGAGGCAGGCGGTGACCAGGGCGCGGCGGGCGAGGAACGTGCCGAGCCGGGGGAGCGTGAGCAGGGTCGCGCAGCCGTAGGCGATGGCGGCCGTGGCGGTGTGGCCCGAGGGGTAGTAGCCGGTGCCGGGCGGGACGGCCGGGGTGCCCGGGCGGTCCGTGAGTTCCTTGAGCGGGATGATCAGTGCCGGGACCAGGGCCATGAGGAAGGCCGCGGCGGTGACGGGCAGCCACCAGCGGTCCGTGCGGCGGGTCCGTAGCGCGACGTATCCGAGTGCGACGGCGAGGACCGGGACCGCGACCTGGACGTTGCCGAGGTCGGAGAGGAACTCGGAGAGACCGTCCGGGTGGACGAGGCCGCGGCTGACGCGCTCGTCGAGGCGGACGAGCGGGCCGTCGGCGACGACCTGCCAGGTGATCAGGGCGAAGAGGAGCGCCGGGAGGCCGAGCAGGAGGGCCGGGAAGCGCGGGTGCCGTGCGGTGGTGGGCTCGTTGAGATCCTGGTTCCCGGAGATCGGCATGGGCCCCAGCTTGGCACGGGCACAGATATCCCCTGTCCGCCCGCGCGACCCAGTGGAGGATCACGTGAACCAGCCGGAGAACGACGACGGCCTCTTCGACCACTGTCCGTGGCTCTACGCGGAGCAGGCATCGGAGCGGCGGCGGGCGGCACAGGAGCAGCGGCGCAAGCGGCTGCTCGAGGGAGCGGGGTCGGTACGGCTCGGTGAGAACTGCTTCGTCGCGGAGACGGCCGCGGTGTACCCGGACGTCCTGCACCTGGGCGACCGCTCCTACATCGCGGCCCACGCCTACGTCACCGGTGACGTACGCACCGGCGCCGACTGCACGATCAACCCCTTCACCGTGGTCCGCGGCACCGTCACTCTGGGGGACGGGGTGCGCATCGGCGCCCACAGCTCGCTGCTCGCCTTCAACCACGGGACCTCGCCCGACCTGCCGGTCCATCAGCAGCCCGTCACCAGCCGCGGCATCACGATCGGCGACGACGTCTGGATCGGCTCCCACGTGGTCGTCGTGGACGGCGTCACCATCAGCGACCACTGCGTCATCGGCGCCGGCGCGGTCGTCACGAAGGACCTGCCCGCGTGGACGGTGGCGGCGGGCAACCCGGCCCGACGGATACGCGACCGCAGGGAGGCGCGCGGGGCGGCACAACGCGCAGAGGCGTCGGGCGGTGTGGCGCCGGGCGGTGCGGCATCGGGCAGTGAGGCACCGCACCCCGCGCAGGAGGGGTCGGCGCTCGTCGGTGAACTGTCCGCGTTCGCCACCGCCGCCCGCACCCAGGCCGCCGACCTGCTCGACCGCTGCCGGCAGCCCGGCACCGGCCGGTACGTCGACCGGCCCGGTGCCGAGCCGACCGTGCGGGCGCACTGCGACGCCGTCGAGATCGCCGATCTGCTGCTCGGAAAGGCGCCGCCCCACCTGCCCGCCGCCGAGCACGCGGCACGGCTGCGCGCCCTCCAGGACCCCGTCACGGGACTGGTCCCCGAGTACGGCGCGGCACCGCCGGTCCCCGGCCCGGCCGGGCTGCCGGAGGACGGGGCCTCGGCCTATCACGTGCTGTGCGTGGGCTACGCGCTGGACCTGCTCGGCAGTTCCTTCGCCCACCCGGTCCACACGGTGCGCACCACCACGGCGGACCGACTGGTCCGGCACCTGGCCGAGCTGCCCTGGCGCGATCGTGCCTGGCACGCCGGGTCGTGGGTCGACTCCTGGGCCACCGCCGCGCACTGGAACCTGCGCCTCGGTACGGAAGCGGCCGCCCCCGGGGCACTGGAGGCGCTGTTCGGCTGGCTGCACACCCACGCCGACCCGTGGACGGGGATGTGGGGCTCGCCCACCCCCGAGTCCGGGCGCCTCCAGATGGTCAACGGCTACTACCGGCTCACCCGCGGCTCCTTCGCCCAGTTCGGCCTGCCCGTACCGTACGCGGAGCGCGTGATCGACACCGTCCTCGACCACGCGCGCGACCCCCGCCACTTCGCGCCCGGCCGGGAGAACGCCTGCAACGTCCTGGATGTGATCCACCCCTTGTGGCTCTGCGCCCGGCAGACCAGCCACCGCGCCGAGGAGGCCCGCTCCTGGGCGGCGAACCAGCTCACCGCCGCCCTGCGCCGCTGGCACCCGGGCCGGGGCTTCCCCTTCGGCCCCAGACCCGACGGCACCGGCCCTGGCCGTGAACCAGGCCTCCAGGGCACGGAGATGTGGCTCGCCATCGTCTGGCTGCTCGCGGATCTCGTCGGCCTCGCGGACGTCCTGGGATACCGCCCGCGAGGAATACACCGCCCGGAACCGGCCCTGCCCGCCGAAGGAACGGCATGATTCCCGCTCACGGAATGGCTTCGATCCGCTCCAGGTTTTCCTCGCCCCATTCACCGAGGGGCGCCATCGCCGCGTTGAGGGAATGGCCGAAATCGGTCAGCGAGTACTCCACCTTCGGCGGCACCTGATGATGCACTTCGCGGTGTACGAGACCGCTGTGCTCCATCTCCCGGAGTTGAAGGATCAGCATCCTTTCGCTGATGCCGTCCACGGCCCGCCTCAACTCCCCGAACCGTAACGGCCCTTCACCGAGCGAGAACAGAATCAGGCCCTTCCACTTTCCGCCCATGACGGCGATGGCGGCGTCCAGCCCACACGTGTAGGTGCGTTTCGTCATTCGGCCCTCCCACGAACAAGAATGTCAGTACCCGAGGAAAATGTAGGTACTTGAGGGAATGTACGCGATCACCCAGCATGGATTCCCGTACGGAGAACAAGGGAGAGAAAACATGGCTGGGGACAACCGCACATCGGTCACCGTCATCGGACTGGGCTCGATGGGCCGGGCGCTGGCCGAGGCGTTCGTGGCTGCGGGGCACGCGACGACCGTCTGGAACCGCACCCCGGGCCGGGCCGGGCCGTTGGTGGACCAGGGGGCGATGCACGCCGCGTCCATCGCGGACGCGGTCACGGCGAGTGGGCTGGTCGTCACGTGCCTGACCACCTTCGAGGACACCCGCGCGGCGCTGGAGCCCGCCGCGAGTGCCTTACGGGGACGAACCCTCGTCACGCTGAGCAGCGGCTCCCCGGCCGGCGCCCGCGAGACGGCCGCCTGGGCCGCCGCGCACGGCGCCCGCCTGCTCACCGGGGCGGTCAAGAACGTACCGGCGGCGGTGGGAGCGCCGGACACCCTGATCTACTACAGCGGCGACAAGGCCGTCTTCGACGAACACGAGACAACCCTGAGAGTCCTGGGCGGCGACACCGTCCATCTCGGGGAGGAACCCGATCTCGCCGCGCTGTACGAGATGGCGGTGGGCGCGATGCTGCTGCCCGCGCTCGTCGGCTTCTTCCAGGGTGCCGCCGCCGTCCAGGCGCGCGGACTGCGGGTGGACTCGATGGTGCGGTTCGCCGGCAAGTGGCTGGACATGATCAAAGCGCTGCTGCCGGTCTACGCCGCGGAGATCGACAGCGGTGACTACAGCGATGCCGCCAGTTCGGTGAACCTCTTCCTCGCGGGCGCGGTCCATGACGACGACCTGGCCGAGGAGACGAACGTCGACACCGCCTGGCTGGCTCCCCTGCACGATCTGGTGCGCCGGGCGGCTGAGGCGGGCCACGGTGAGCACAGCGTCTCGGCGCTGACCGAAGTGCTCAGGAAGTCGCCGCACAGCGGGGCGTAGAGGAGGTCGGCCGCCCCGGAACAGGGGGGGGTGGTTCCGGGGCGGCCGTCCGGACCGGAACGTCGCGCGCCCCGGGGGGTTTGGGGCGGGCGACTGTCCGATCGGTGAGGAGATCCAGAACCTCAGGCTCCGGTTGTGTGCGCGAGGGCACGACCAGGTCGAAGCTGGGGAGGCCCCGGCCTGATGTCACCCACAGTCCCCTGTGGGCGGGGTGTATCTCTCATCCGGGTAGAACCTACGGCAGGGGCTGGGCGCAGGACAGGCCGCAGGGCCCGCTGTCATCCACCTCGCACACCTTCTTCACACGCTCTGCCGCTCGCCGCCCCGGTAGCGGAACCGGAGCGGCTCACCTGCCCCGATGCCGGCTCAGATGCGCGCGATCCGGCGCCTGGGCAGAGGCGAAGCCGACGTCAGATACGTGCGAAGGCCTGCTCGATGATGTCGAGGCCCTCGTTCAGCAGGTCCTCGCCGATCACCAGCGGGGGCAGGAAGCGGAGGACGTTGCCGTAGGTGCCACAGGTCAGGACCAGCAGGCCCTCGGCGTGGCAGGCCTTGGCGAGCGCGGCGGTCGCCTCGGGGTTCGGCTCCTTCGTCGTACGGTCCTTGACCAGCTCGATGGCGATCATCGCGCCACGGCCACGGACGTCGCCGATGACGTCGAACTTGTCCTGCATGGCGGACAGGCGCGCCTTCATCACGGCCTCGATGTTCTTCGCCCTGGCGTTGAGGTCGAGCTCCTTCATGGTCTCGATCGCGCCCAGGGCGCCCGCGCAGGCGACCGGGTTGCCGCCGTAGGTGCCGCCCAGACCGCCGGCGTGCGCGGCGTCCATGATCTCGGCGCGCCCGGTCACGGCGGCGAGCGGCAGACCGCCGGCGATGCCCTTGGCGGTGGTGATCAGATCCGGGACGACGCCCTCGTCCTCACACGCGAACCACTGGCCCGTACGGCAGAAGCCGGACTGGATCTCGTCGGCGACGAAGACGATGCCGTGGTCGGAGGCGAACTTGCGGATCGCCGGCAGGAAGCCCTTGGCCGGCTCGATGAAACCGCCCTCGCCGAGCACCGGCTCGATGATGACCGCGGCGACGTTCTCCGCGCCGACCTGCTTGCTGATCTGGTCGATGGCCTGCGCGGCGGCCTCGGGACCGGCGTTCTCGGGACCGGTCGGCCAGCGGTAGCCGTACGCCACGGGCACGCGGTACACCTCGGGCGCGAACGGCCCGAAGCCGTGCTTGTACGGCATGTTCTTGGACGTCAGCGCCATGGTCAGGTTGGTCCGTCCGTGGTAGCCGTGGTCGAACACCACGACGGCCTGCCGCTTCGTGTACGACCGCGCGATCTTCACGGCGTTCTCGACGGCCTCGGCGCCGGAGTTGAACAGCGCGCTCTTCTTGGCGTGGTCACCCGGGGTCAGCTCGGCGAGCGCCTCGGCGACCTCGACGTACCCCTCGTACGGCGTGACCATGAAACAGGTGTGGGTGAAGTCGGCGAGCTGCGCGGACGCCCGGCGTACGACGGCCTCGG
This sequence comes from Streptomyces azureus, assembly GCF_001270025.1. NCBI lineage: Bacteria > Bacillati > Actinomycetota > Actinomycetes > Kitasatosporales > Streptomycetaceae > Streptomyces > Streptomyces azureus. The sequence goes on from NZ_DF968298.1 coordinate 17,863, forward strand.
CGGAGGCACCGACTGAGGTCACGGCGATGCCCGACCCGAAGTCGATGAGCCGGTTGCCGTCGACGTCCTCGATGATCCCGCCACCGGCCCGCGCCGTGAACACGGGCAGCACGGACCCCACACCCTGCGCGACCGCGGCGGTACGGCGGGCCTGCAGCTCCTGCGACTTCGGTCCGGGAATGGCGGTGACGACGCGGCGCTCCTGCGGAAGTGCGGTCATGCGGGGCTCCTGGGGTGGTGCGGACGGGGGGGACGGACACTTCGCTTCTTTTCTCGCAGGCTAGGGCCGGGGGAGGGGGGTGGGCATGCTCCATGTGGGCGTTGTCGAAGGGACGGCTTGTCCGGGGTGGACATGGCGGCCTCGTGGGCTGGTGCCCCCGCCCCGGCCGTGTAAGCGGTGAACTCCCCAGGGGAGGGCGTTAGATTGGCTCGCGGACGGTCGACGCAGCAGCTGGTCAGGGGGCAAGGGCGATGGACAGCGACGGGACGCAGGAGGCGCGGGGTACGCATGCGAACCCGGTGCCGCGTCCGGCGGGGCCGCCGGAGGTGCCCACGGTGCCGCCGAACGGCCACAGCGCGCCGCCGAACGGCCATGGCCCGCCGGGCGTATCCGCTGTGCCGCCCCGGCCGGCCCGGGCGCCCGGGGTGCCCCCGATGCCGGACGGGTCCTCCTTCCTGACCTGGCTGCGCACGCCCCGGCCCGAGGCGCCGCCCGGCGTGTGGCGGTTCGGGCACCGGCCGCGGCCGGCGGAGCAGCCCGAGGAGATCCCCACCCGGCAGCTGCTGAGCGGGGCGCTGATCGCCTTCCTGGTGGGATGGCTGATCTGGTCGCTGCTCCAGAACGGCTACCTCGGCAACTGGTGGTGGGTGCCGTTCGACCTGATCGTTCCCGACGCCTGGCGCGGCGCCGACAGCGGCATCGGCGAGACCGGCACGTTCATCGTGTACCGGGGGTACGAGCTGCTCGTCGCCCTGGCGATCATGGTCGGGGTGAGCCGGCTCGGCCGCTGGGGCGAGGTGTGGCGCCGCTTCGTCGCCCCGCGCTTCCGCCGGCCTGAGGCCCAGGAAGCACAGCCGGCCGCCCAGGACGATCCGGCCCAGTGGAACGAGCTCCGCGCCGCCGGAGCCGTCGACGCCGCCGAGCGGCTCGCCGCCGAGGCCCGCTCCGGGCTCATGGGGGACGTCGACCATGCCCGGATCCTCCGTGCCTGGCAGGGCGTGCGCACCGGACGGCACAGCCTCGCCACCTTCAGCTCCACCGTCCTGCGGGACGGTGCCGCCGCCTGCCTCCACCCCTCCGGGGAGCGCGACCTGCCGGCGCGGCTGGCCCGGCACGACCTGATGACCGGCCAGGTACGGCTGGGGACCACCGTGGAGGACTCCCGAAACCCGTACACCTACCGTGGGGCGGGCCTGGGCCTCGGGCCCGATCTGCTCGGCACCTCGCTCGTGGCCGTCGGACCCGCCGGATCCGGAAAGACCGGGGCCGTCGTGCGGCCACTCGCCGAGTCGCTGTGTCTGCACGCTCTCGCCGGGCGGGCCGCCGTGGTGGTGGTCGGGGCGGCGGGGGCCGGGCTCGGGCCGGCCGATGCGTATGACGTCGTCGTGCGGATCGGGAACCAGGAGTCCGAGTACGACCTGGATCTGTACGGGGGGACCGGCGACCCGGACGAGGCCGCGGCCGTGCTCGCCGAGGCGCTGGTGGGGGATCTCGCCGATCCGCACCCGGGCAGTGACAGCCGGCGTTCCACGACCGTGCTCGCCCAGTTGCTCGGGCCGTTCCGGGCCGTGCACGGGCGTTTTCCCTCCGTACCGGAGCTGCGGCAGTTGCTGGACGGGGCGCCGGGACCGCTGGCCGCACTGCGGCAGGGGCTTCAGGACGCCGGGCAGGAGTCGCTGCTGCGGGAACTGGACGCGCGGCAGCGGCAGATGGGACAGCCGGGTGATGTCGGCGGGGTGCTCGCGGATCGGGTCGCGCTGCTCGACCGGCCCGCCTTCGCCGCCTTCTTCGACACCTCCGGGAGCACCCGGCCCTTCACCCTCAAGGCCCTCGACCACCCCGTGCGGGTGCGTATCGACCTGCCCGAGCGCGGGCACGCCGACGCCTCCCGGATGCTGGCGCGGCTGGTGCTCGCGCAGTTCACGGCGAGTGTCGCCGTACGGGAGGACCGGTCGCTGTTCGCCTGTCTGGTGCTCGACGACGCGACCGGGGTGGTGACGCCCGAGGCCGTGCGCGGCATCCAGCGGCTGCGGTCCGGCAACGCCGGGGTCGTGCTGACCCTGCGGACGCTGGACGACGTGCCCCGGCCCCTGCGCGGACCCCTGCTCGGGGCCACCGGCTGCCGGATGGCCCTGTCGGGGCTCACCCCGTGGGACGGGCAGGACTTCGCCGAGGTCTGGGGCAAGGAGTGGACCGAGGCCCGGGACGTCACCGACCGGCAGATCATCGCGGAGACGCCCGCGGGCAAGGCCGTGCACATGCTGCGCCGGGTGATCACCGGCCAGGCCCCGACCGCGCGGGCGGTGACCGTGCGGCAGGTCGAGCGGGAGCGCTGGTCCGCCTCCGAGCTGGCGCACGGGGTGCCGGCCGGGCACGCGGTGCTGTCGCTGACCGACGTCAAGGGCGAGCACGCGCCACCGCTGCTGGTGGATCTTCGGGGCTGACGTCTTCCGGCCGGTGCCGGTACGCGGGGATCGTACGGTGAGGCAGAATCGTCACAGGTCGTTCATACGTGGCGGCCAAAAGCTCACAGAGATCACACACGTCCTGACGCAGACCTGAAGGCCTCATGCCCCCGACGCTCGCCTCGCTCGTCCACCACTCCGCGCTGAAACTCACTGTGCGGGCGGGCGGAGACCGCCTCGACGTGCCGGTCCGCTGGGCGCACGTCAGCGAGCTCGCCGATCCCGTGCCCTACATGGAGGGCGGGGAACTGCTGCTGATCACCGCGCTCAAACTGGACGCCGAGGACCCGGAGGCCATGCGCCGCTACGTACGGCGGCTGGCCGGGGCCGGGGTGGTCGGGCTCGGCTTCGCCGTCGGCGTCAACTACGAGGAGATCCCCAAGGCGCTCGTCGACGCGGCCGAGGAGGAGGGCCTGCCGCTGCTGGAAGTGCCGCGCCGCACGCCGTTCCTCGCCATCAGCAAGGCCGTGTCCGCCGCGATCGCCGCCGACCAGTACCGCTCCGTCACGGCCGGGTTCGCCGCTCAGCGCGAGCTGACCAGGCAGGCCCAGACGGGCGGGCCCGAGGGGCTGCTGGCCGCGCTGGCCTCGCAGGTCGACGGATGGGCCGCGCTGTACGACGCCTCGGGCGCCGTCGTCGCCACGGCACCCGAGTGGGCCGGGCGGCGGGCCGCGCGGCTCACCGGCGACGTGCAGCGGCTGCGGGAACGGCCCGCGCCCGCCTCGTCCGTGGTCGGCGGACCGGAGCACGAGGACCGGGTCGAACTGCACACCATCGGCACCGGCCGGCGCCCCCGCGCGGCCCTCGCCGTGGGCACCGCCGCCGCCCTCGGCACCGCCGAGCGCTACGCCCTCCACTCGGCCATCGCCCTGCTGACCCTGACCACGGAACGCTCCCGGTCCCTCCAGGCCGCCGAGCAGCGGATCGGCGCGGCGGTGCTGCGCATGCTGCTGGCCGGGGAGCCGGACCACGCGCGCGCGGTCGCCGGGGACCTGTACGGCGGGTTGCTGGACGCGCCGTTCCGGATGCTGGTCGCGGAGCGGGTGCCGGTGTCGGCCTCGGCCGCGCTGGCCCGTGCCGAGGCCCGGGCGGAGGCCCCGGCCGTCGAGCGGCCCTCCGCTGCCGCGCTCGCCGCGGCCGACACGGGCGGCGACCCCCTCGCGGCGCTCGCCGACGTCATGGAGTCCGCCGCGGCCCGGGCCGGCGAGGCCGTCCTCGTCGTGCCGGAGGGGGAGCGGCTGGTGGTGCTGGCCGCGGACGGCGGTGCCGCCGCGGCGGCCTGCGGGGAGTACGCGGCCGCCCTGGAGTCGGCCCGGGCAGGTGTGCGCGAGAAGGTGCCGGGCGGCGAGGAGGACGAGCTGGTCGTGGGCCTGTCGGCGCCGGCCGGGCCCATCGCCGCGTCCGCCGCGTACAAGCAGGCCGAGCAGGCGCTGTCGGTGGCGCGGCGGCGCGGGCGCGTCCTCGTGGAGCACGAGCAGATGGCGGCCGGATCCGTGCTGCCGCTGCTGGCGGACGACGCGGTACGGGCCTTCGCCGACGGGATGTTGCGGCCGCTGTACGAGCACGACGCCACGGGCCGCGGCGACCTCGTCGCCTCCCTGCGCGCCTGGCTGTCCCGGCACGGCCAGTGGGACGCGGCGGCGGCCGACCTCGGCGTCCACCGCCACACCCTGCGCTACCGCATGCGGCGCGTCGAGGAGATCCTCGGCCGCTCCCTGGACGACGCCGACGCACGGATGGAGCTCTGGCTCGCCCTGAAGGCGACTTCCACCGACTAGAGCCCGTGTGCCAAACCGTAGTGTCCCCGCCCGCCACTGCTACGCCCCGGACAAACGACCTTCGGCCACCCCGCCCCTACGGTGGGACCCGCAGTGCAGGACCACCCCCAACGCCGAAGGGCCGGAACACCTATGACTTCCACCCACGCCTTCTGGCTCGCCGGCCGTGAGGCCACCGGCGAGGACACCTTCGACGTCACCTCCCCGTGGGACGGGCGGCTCGTCGGCAAGGTGAGCGTGCCCACGGACGCGCAGGTCGAGGAGGCCGTGGCCGCCGCGTACGCCGTGCGGGACGAGTTCGCCGCCACCCCGGCCCACGTCCGCGCCGCCGCCCTCGACCACGTCAGCAAGCGCCTCACCGAGCGCACCGAGGAGATCGCGCAGCTGATCTCCGCCGAGAACGGCAAGCCGCTCAAGTGGGCGCGCGGCGAGGTCGGCCGGGCCGTGTCCGTCTTCCGCTTCGCGGCCGAGGAGGCCCGGCGGTTCAACGGCGGCGAGGCCCAGCGGCTCGACACCGACCTCGGCGGCCAGGGCCGGCTCGCCCTCACCCGACGCTTCCCGAAGGGTGTCGTACTCGGCATCGCGCCCTTCAACTTCCCGCTCAACCTCTGCGCCCACAAGGTCGCCCCGGCCATCGCCGCCGGCGCCCCGATCATCCTCAAGCCGGCCCCGGCGACCCCGCTGTCCGGCCTGGTCATCGGCGAGCTGCTGGCCGAGACCGAGCTGCCCGCGGGCTCCTGGAGCATCCTGCCCGTCGCCAACGACAAGATGCCCGCCCTGGTGCAGGACGAGCGCCTGCCCGTGATCTCCTTCACCGGCTCCGAGAAGGTCGGCTACGCGATCATGGACTCGGTGCCGCGCAAGCACTGCACCCTGGAGCTGGGCGGCAACGGCGCGGCCGTCGTCCTCGCCGACTGGGCGAGCGACGATGACCTGGACCGGGCGGCGAACCGCATCGCCACCTTCTCCAACTACCAGGGCGGCCAGTCCTGCATCTCCGTCCAGCGGGTCATCGCGGACGCCTCCGTGTACGACCGGCTGCTGCCGCGCATCGTCGCCGCCGTCGAGGCCCAGGTCACCGGCGACCCGGGCGACGACGCGACCGACGTCGGGCCGCTGGTCAGCGAAGACGCCGCCAAGCGCGTCGAGACGTGGGTCCAGGAGGCGGTCGACGCCGGTGCCGCGCTGCTCACCGGCGGCAAGCGCGACGGCGCCTCGTACGCGCCGACCGTGCTGGCCGACGTACCGGCAGACGTCACCCTCTCCTGCGAGGAGGTCTTCGGACCGGTCCTCACCGTGCAGAAGGTGAACGGCGAGGCCGAGGCCTTCGCCGCCGTCAACGACTCCAAGTACGGCCTCCAGGCGGGAGTCTTCACCCACGACCTTCAGACCGCCTTCCGGGCCCACCGCGCCCTGGAGGTCGGCGGTGTCGTCGTCGGCGACGTCCCGTCCTACCGCGCCGACCAGATGCCGTACGGCGGCGTCAAGCAGTCCGGCGTGGGCCGGGAGGGCGTGCGGTTCGCGATGGAGGACTACACGTACGAGCGCGTGATGGTGCTCACCGGCATCGACCTCTAGCTCATGGGAACCATTTTCATATAGACTGGGCGAAGAGGCCCGGCACCGATGCCTTCCGGTGCCGGGCCCCTTCTTTTACGCCGGCCTGCTCCGGACCCTCAACCGGAGAAGCCGACGTGCGCGAGCCGCAGCGGGCCGCGCAGTCTCAGGTGCACGTCGTGCACGCCCGCGGCGGCGACGGACGCGCCGAGCGAGACGTAGTCGTACGGGCCTGATGTGGGCGTGGCGGTCGACAGCACCGCGAGCGCCGGGCCGCCGTCGAGAGACAGCTCGACCGTGCCCTCACCGGCCACCTCCACCGATACCTCGGCGATACCGCGCCCGAAGTCGCAGCGCCGGTAGACCAGTTCGCCCGTCGCCCCGTCCGCCGGCGTCACCGCGTCGCCCGACACCTTCGTACGGTCGACGATCTCGATGCCGTTCTGCTCGTCGAAGCCGGCCGCGGCCAGACCGCCCGCGACGACCGCGCGCGGCAGGGCGGGCTCGCCGTCGAGCGTGACGGCCGTACGCAGCCGGACGGCCTCGCTGGAGGCCCCGGCCAGCAGCTCGTAGGCGCCCGTCTCCAGACGCCACCGGTCCTGGGCCACGTCCCAGAACCCGAAGGCGGACAGCGGCACCTGGAAGCTCAGCTCCGTTGCCGCCCCCGGGGCGAGGGTCACCCGGCGGTGGTCCAGCAACTCGCGGCGCGGACGCGGGACGGACGGGTCGACGGCCCGGGTGTAGAGCTGGGCGACCTCGTCGGCGGTGACGTCACCGGTGTTGGTGACCGTGAAGGAGACGTGCACCGACCCGTCCTCCACCCGGGCCGTCAGGCCGTCGTACGCGAACGACGTGTACGACAGACCGTGCCCGAAGGGGAACAGGGGCGTGCCCTCGAAGTACAGGTACGTCTGACGGCTCCCGATCACGTCGTAGTCGAGGAGGCCGGGCAGGTCGGCGTCGTCGGCGTACCAGGTCTGCGGGAGACGGCCGGCGGGGGAGACGTCACCGGCCAGCACGCGGGCCAGGGCGGTGCCCGCCGCCTGGCCGCCGTGCGCGGTCCACAGCACGGCCGGGAGGTCCGCCGGGTCGACCGCGTACGGGTAGGCGGAGACCAGCGCCAGCACGGTCGCCGGGTTCGCCGCGCGGGCGGCCCGCAGCAGCCGTTCCTGGTGCGCGGGCAGCCGCAGGGTCGTACGGTCCTCGGTCTCCCGGCCGTTGATGTGCGGGTCGTTGCCCGCCACCACCACGACCACGTCGGCCTGCGCGGCGGCACGCGCCACCGCCTCCTCGCCGCGCTCGGCGACGACCAGCTCGAAGACCTCCGGATCTTCGTCGGCAACCTTCACGCCGTCGGCGGAGACACACACGTGGCGACCCGTTCCCAGGTGCTTCAGGAGGTGCCCGTTCTCGTGCGGTTCCAGACGGAACGTCTCCTGGACGATCCAGCCGCCCGGCTGGTCGGCGGAGGCGCGGACGCGGCCGTCGTCGGCGACCGAGAGGTAGCGGCCGTCGGGCGCGCGCAGGGTCAGCACGCCCTCGCCCCAGTCGACCAGCGCCAGCTCGGTGCCGGTCGCATCGGTGGTGAGCGCGGGCAGGTCGGTGCGGCCCGCGAGCAACGCCGGGTCGAGCGCGCCCTCGGCGCCGCGCACCTCGTCGGCGGCGTCCTCGACCACCGGTACGTGCAGGAAGGCGCCCGCGGAGGTCTTCAGCCGGACCCGGTCCACACCCTCCGCGAACTCCACCCGCTCCGCGCCGAACCGCTCGTACAGGCCCTCCAGCGGCGTCGAGCGGTGGATGAGCGTGCCGCTGTACCAGTCGAGCTTGCACTCGTCGGCGAGCAGCCCGACCACCGCGACCCGGGTGTCCGGGGCGAGCGGCAGCATGCCGTCGTTCTTGAGCAGCACGACGGCCTGCTCGGCGGCCTCCTGTGCGAGGGCGCGGTGCGCCGGGGTGTCGAACTCGCTGGTGGCGTCGTGCGGGTCGTACTCCGGGTCGAACTCACCCAGCCGGAAGCGGACCGAGAGCTGGCGGCGGACGGCCGTGTCGACGTCGGCCTCGGTCAGCAGCCCGCGCTCCAGGGCGCCGCGCAGACGCCCGGTCATCTGCGAGGAGTCCGTGCCGTGGTCCGTGAAGCTGTCGACGCCCGCCACGAGGGAGGCCGCGGTGGCCTCCTCGTGGGTGTCGAAGTAGTGCTCGGAGTCGACCAGGTTGCTCGGCGCGCCCGCGTCCGAGCAGACCAGCAGGTCCTCCTCGGTCCAGGCGCGCAAGTGCTCGCCCAGGTAGGGGGAGACGTGGTTGGGGCGGCCGTTGACCAGGTTGTACGCCGGCATCACCCCGGCCACCGCACCCGCCTCGACGGTCTCCCGAAAGGCCCTCAGGTCGTACTCGTGCAGCACGCGCGGGCGCACCGAGCTCGACGTCGTGGACCGGTCCGTCTCGTTGTTGTGGGCGAGCCAGTGCTTCAGCACGGGAGCGGTGCGCCAGTAGGTCGGGTGGTCGCCGCGCAGGCCGTGCGTGTAGGCCGTGGCGATCGCCGAGGTGAGCTTCGGGTCCTCCGAGTAGCCCTCCTCGTTGCGCCCCCACAGGGGGTGGCGCAGCAGGTTGACCGTCGGCGCCCAGACGTTGAGGCCGACCCGGTCGTCCTTGGCGCGCATCGCGCGGATCTCCTTGGACACCGCGTCGCCGACGCGCCGCACCAGCTCCGGGTTCCACGTCGCGCCGAGGCCGACCGCCTGCGGGAACACCGTCGCGGGGCCCATCCACGCCACGCCGTGCAGGGCCTCCTGGCCGGTGCGGAAGGCGGCGACGCCGAGCCGTTCGACGGCGGGCGCGAACTGGTGCAGGAAGGCGATCTTCTCCGCCGGCGTGAGCCGCGACAGGAGGTCGTCGATCCGCTTCGCGAACGGCAGGCGCGGATCGCGGAACGGCGGACTGGGCGGCGTGTGTGCGGTCACGTGGGTTTCCCTCTGGGATGGAGCGGCAGGGCCCTTTCGAAGCGCTTCGATGCTCATTCGACGTGGGGGTGGGTGTCAAGACACCCCGGCGCAACAACTCCGGCCTTTCCGTGGAGTTCCATGCGGCACATGCGTCACATCACGCTTGTGCACACCCCGGAGGAATCTTGGAATCGCCCCTTGTGCACCCCTGGGTGTTCACTTAACCTCGCAGCAACATCGAAGCGCTTCGACTGTGAAGTCCGCCACCCGGTGGTGCGCACTCCTCGTCACGCGTCGGAGTATCGCTTCGGCTCAGCCAGTTCCACTCGAGACACCGCAGCCGACGGCCCACCGCCGGGTGTCCTGGTGCGCCATGAAGGGTTGACGCAATGACGCCGAACGCCGCCTCCGCTCCCTCCGGACCGAGCCGGAGAAGTTTCCTCGCCTCCACGGCGGTCGCCACCGCAGCGGTGGCGGGCGGGATGCCGCTGCTTGCCGCGTGTGGCGGGTCGGACAGCGGGTCGCGGGACGGGACCACGTCGGGCAAGGACGCCAAGAAGATCCTGCCGGCCTTCGTGGCCAGCAACGTGGTGAAGCCGGACATCCCGGCCAAGAACGGCTCGGCGATCGGTTTCACCAGCAAGCTCGACCTGGCCACTTTGAAGACCTCGGTCACGAAGAAGCTCGGCAAGGGCGGCAAGGTCACCATCATGTCGCCGTTCTGGGGCTCGCCGCCGAAGCAGAACAACGCCTACTACAGGGCGATGAACGACCTGATAGGCGTCGACGTCGTCTGGCAGAACCAGGACGGCAACACCTACGACCAGAAGCTCGGCGCCGTCCTCGCCTCCAGCGACATCCCGGATGTGGTGGTCGTCCCCGGCTGGAACATGAACGGCAAGATCCCGAGCGCCATCATCAACAAGTTCGCCGACCTCGGCCCGTACCTGTCCGGGGACGCGGTCAAGGAGTACCCGAACCTCGCCGCGATCCCTACGGACGCCTGGCAGCGTTCCCTCTTCGGCGGGAAACTGCGCGGCCTGCCACAGCCCGCCCCGTACGTCACCGGCATCGTGCCGCTGTACCGCAAGGACGTCTTCGACAAGGAGGGATACGAGATCCCCCGGTCGGCGGACGAGTTCATGGCGCTGGCCAAGGAGATCACCAACGCCAAGGCCAAGCGGTGGGCCTGCCTCGACATGAAGTGGACCGCCTTCCAGAACTTCGGGGTGCTCTCGGGCAGCGAGAAGCCGCTGTGGTGGAACCTCGTCGACGGCAAGCTGATCTGCCGCATCGAGACCGAGGAGTACCTCGAGGCCCTGGAGTGGGCCCGCAAGCTCTTCGCCGCCGGAGTCGTGCACCCCGACTCCGAGTTGGGCAAGAACGCCCCCGACCCCGGCCCCAAGTTCGCCGCCGGCGAGTTCCTGATCTACCCCAACAACATCACCCAGTGGTGGAGCCGCACCGGCGAACAGGCCTCCCAGAACCCGGAGTTCAAGATCTGGGGCATGGACATCTGGGGCCACGACGGCGGCAACCCAGACCTCTGGGCCGAACAGCCGGCCGGCATCTTCGCCTTCATCAACAAGAAGGCCTCCGAGTCGGTCATCCGTGACGTGCTGGCCGTCGCCAACGTCACCGCCGCGCCGTACGGCACCAAGGAGTACATGATGACCAACTACGGCGTCGAGGGCACCCACTACTCCGTCAAGGACGGCGTCCCGGTCAAGACCGACAAGGGCAACAACGAGGTGATGAACGCCTACGTGATGGTCGCGAGCCCTGCGGCGACTCTCGCCCACCCCGACTTCCCGGACGTCGCCAAGGGTCAGGTCGAGTGGCAGCAGCGGATGGGCGCCTTCACCAAGAAGTCCTCCTTCTGGGGCATGCAGATCACCGAGCCTGGCCGCTACACCAACCTCGGCAACGACTTCGAGCAGCTCGAGGACGACATCACCCGCGGCCGCAAGAAGATCAGCGACATGCAGCAGGCCGTCTCCGACTGGAAGAGCAAGGGCGGCGACAAGCTGCGCGACTGGTACAAGAAGATCCTCGACGAGAACGGCTCGGCGGCGAGCTGACCAGGCTCTGAGGCAAGGAGAACGGCCGTGTCCCACAGCACGGTGCCTCGGAGCAGGGCCGAGGCCGACATGACGGAGAAGACCCCGGTGGCGCCCGGCGGCGCCACCGGTTCACCGGAGAAGCGACCCTCGGGGAAACTGAGCCTGCGGCTCAGGTTCAGACGCGACCGCGTCCTGCTCCTGATGACCCTGCCGGCCGTCGTGCTGGTCCTGGTCTTCAACTACCTGCCGATCCTCGGCAACGTCGTCGCCTTCCAGGACTACGACCCCTACATCAGCGACAACGGCATCGTCTCCATGCTGAACAGCCCCTTCGTGGGCATGGAGAACTTCCAGCGGATCTTCGAGGACTCGGCGTTCTGGAACGCCCTCCAGAACACGCTGGTGCTGTTCTCCCTCCAGCTCATGCTGTTCTTCCCCATCCCGATCCTGCTCGCGCTGCTCATCAACAGCGTGGTCAGGCCCCGGGTGCGGGCGGTGGCACAGGCCGTTCTCTACCTGCCGCACTTCTTCTCCTGGGTGCTGGTCATCGCCGTCTTCCAGCAGATCTTCGGCGGCGCGGGCATCCTCTCCCAACTGCTGCGGCAGCACGATTACAACGGCATCAACATCATGACCGACCCGAACACCTTCCCCCTCCTGATCACCGCGCAGAGCGTGTGGAAGGACGCCGGGTGGGGGATCATCGTCTTCCTCGCCGCGCTGGCCTCGGTCAGCCCGGACCTGTACGAGGCCGCCGCGATGGACGGCGCCGGCCGCTGGCGCCGCATGTGGCATGTCACGCTGCCCGCGCTGCGCCCGGTGATCGCCTTGCTGCTGGTCCTGCGGGTCGGCGACGCCCTCACCGTCGGTTTCGAGCAGATCCTGTTGCAACGCGACGCCGTCGGACCGGGCGCGGCCGAGGTCCTCGACACCTTCGTGTGGTGGAACGGCGTGCGCAACCAGGACTTCGGCTACGCGGCCGCCGCCGGACTCATCAAGGGCGTGATCAGCATCGGCTTGGTCCTCGCCGCGAACAAGGTGGCCCATCTTATGGGCGAGCAGGGGGTGTACAAGAAGTGAGCGCCGTCATCGACAAGCCGGTGAAGGAACCTGGCTGGTGGGAGGCGCCGCCCCGGGCGGCCTGGGAGGAGGAGCCCTCCAGGGCCGGTCTCGCCGGCAAGGGTCTCGCCCTGTCGCTGGCCTGCCTGGCGATTCTCTTCCCGCTGTGGATCGTGGTCGTCACCAGCCTGTCCTCACGCAAGACCATCGACGAGGCCGGCGGCCTGGTGATGGTGCCCAAGGACATCACCTTCGTCGCCTACCAGGAACTGCTCAGCGGAGGCCAGGTCACCCGCGCGGCGATCATCAGCGTCCTCGTCACCCTGGTCGGCACGCTGTTCTCGATGACGGTGTCCGTCCTGTGTGCCTACGGCCTGTCCCGCAGCGGCTCCCTCGGCCACCGCTGGATCCTGATGATGCTGCTGGCGACCATGTTCTTCAGCGCCGGTCTCATCCCGACCTACCTTCTGGTGCAGTCCCTCGGCCTGACCGACAGCTATCTGGCGCTGATCCTGCCGAGTGCCCTCAGCGTCTTCAACATCCTCGTGCTGCGCGGCTTCTTCATGGGGATCTCGCAAGAGCTCATCGACAGTGCGCGGATCGACGGGGCCGGGGACTTCCGGATCCTGCGGCAGATCGTCATGCCGTTGTCGCGGGCGGTGCTCGCCGTTATCACGCTGTTCTACGCCGTCGGGTACTGGAGCGCCTGGTTCAACGCCTCCCTGTACCTGAACGACCAGGACATGATGCCGTTGCAGAACGTCATGATCCAGCTGGTGCAGAAGCAGGAAGCACCGGTGGGGTTGGGCCAGGCCATCAAGACCGGGCAGCTGTCGGGCCTGGCCGTGCAGATGGCCGTCATGGTGATGGCCCTCCTGCCGGTCGCCGTCCTGTCGCCCTTCATCCAGAAGCACTTCAAGAAGGGCATGCTCACGGGGGCCGTCAAGGGGTGATGCCCCTTGTGCGAGTTCTCGCCGTAGGGCTTTCGGCCGTTCCTTGTCCGCGGCTGCGTTGTGGTGGTTCGCGCCCACGCGGCGGAGCCGCATGTCAAGCAGGGCCCCGCACCCCCAAGACAGCCCCCAACTCCCCGTCCGCAAGAACCGAGGTATGTCATGAGCACGTTCCACCTCAGCAGACGCGCAGTGCTCGCCGGAACCGCTGCCGCCGCTGCGGTCGCCACCCTTCCGGTCCTCCAGGGGCGTGCCCAGGCCGCCGTCCCCGCCGCAGGCGGCGCCTACCGCTGGCGCAACGCCGTCCAGGGCGGCACCGGATTCGTCACCGGCGTCCTCTTCCACCCCTCCGTCCGCGGTCTCGCCTACGCCCGCACCGACATCGGCGGCGCCTACCGCTGGGACGACCGGACCGACCGGTGGATCCCGCTGACCGACCACCTCGGCTGGGACGACTGGAACCTGCTCGGCGTCGAGGCCATGGCCGTCGACCCGGCCCATCCGAACCGGCTGTACCTCTCCCTCGGCACGTACGCGCAGTCCTGGGCCGGCAACGGGGCCGTGCTGCGGTCCGAGGACCGCGGCGCGACCTGGAAGCGCACCGACCTCACCGTGAAGCTCGGGGCCAACGAGGACGGGCGGGGATGCGGGGAGCGGCTGCTCGTCGACCCGCGGGACAGCGACACGCTGTGGCTCGGCACCAGGCACGACGGGCTGCTCAAGTCGACCGACCGGGGCGCCAGCTGGAAGGCCGTGAGTTTCCCGGCCGCCCCGAGCGCCACCGGACAGGGCATCACGCTCCTCGTCGCCGCGGGCCGCAGCGTCTACGCCGGCTGGGGCGACTCCGACGGCACCTTGGCGAACCTCTACCGAACCGCCGACGGCACCACCTGGAAGGCCGTCCCCGGGCAGCCCAAGGGCGCCGCCGCCAAGGTCCCGGTCCGGGCCGCGTACGACCGGCACACCTGCGAGCTGTACGTGACGTACGCCAACGCCCCGGGCCCGAACGGCCAGTCCGACGGCAGCGTGCACAAGCTGCGTACGACCACCGGGAAGTGGACCGAGGTCACGCCTGTGAAGCCCGGCGGGGCGACGAGCGACGGCGGGACCGACTCCTTCGGCTACGGCGGTGTCGCCGTCGACGCCCGTCGCCCCGGCACGGTCGTCGTCTCCACCAACAACCGCTGGTCGCTGGTCGACACCCTGTACCGGACCACCAACGGCGGCCGCACCTGGACGTCCCTGAAGGACACGGCCGTCCTCGACGTCTCCGAGACGCCCTTCCTCACCTTCGGCGCCGACAAGCCCAAGTTCGGCTGGTGGATCCAGGCCGTGGGCCTCGACCCGTTCGACTCCGAGCACATCGTCTACGGCACCGGCGCCACCCTTTACGGCACCCGCGACCTCAAGCACTGGGCTCCGCAGATCCGCGGCCTGGAGGAGGCGTCCATACGCCAGCTGGTCTCCCCTCCGACCGGCGAGGCGCATCTGATCAGCGGCTCCGGCGACGTCGGCGTGATGTACCACGAGCGGCTCACGGCGTCCCCCTCGCGCGGCATGGCGTCGAACCCGGTGTTCGGTACGACGACCGGACTCGCGCTGGCCGCGGCCAAGCCCTCGTACGTCGTGCGGGCCGGCTGGGGCGACAACGGCAACGGCGCCTGGTCGAACGACGGCGGCAAGACCTGGGCGCCCTTCAAGGCACAGCCCGCCATCGCCAAGGACGCGCCGGGGCCGATCGCCACCAACGCCGACGGCAGCGTGCTGCTGTGGTCCTTCGCGCACTGGGACGGCACCACGTACCCGGCCCACCGCTCGGCGGACAACGGCGCCACCTGGACCGAGGTCACCTCCTACCCGAAGGGCGCCGCCCCGGTCGCGGACCCGGTCGATCCGAAGCGCTTCTACGCCTTCGACACCGCCACCGGCACACTCCACGCCAGCACCGACGGCGGCCTGACCTTCACCGCCCGGGCCACCGGCCTGAACTCGGGCGACACCGAGTTCCGGCTCGTCGCGGCCCCTGGCCGCTCCGGCGACCTGTGGCTCAGCCTGAAGTGGAACGGGCTGTACCGCTCCACCGACGGCGGCGCGACCTTCACCAAGGTCGGCAGCTGCTGGGCCTCGTACACGCTCGGCTTCGGCAAGGCCGCCGAGGGCGCCTCCTACCCGGCGGTCTACATGGTCGGCTCCACCGAGACCATCACCGCCGTCTACCGCTCCGACGACGAGGCGAAGACCTGGACGCGGATCAACGACGACCAGCACCAGTGGGGCTGGATCGGTGCCGCCATCACCGGCGACCCCCGCGTCTACGGCCGGGTCTACATCGCCACCAACGGACGCGGCGTGCAGTACGGGGAGCCCGTCTGATGCAGGAGCGAAAAGGGCCCGGCCTGAGTGATGCCACCCGGGGCCGTCTCCTCTTCGGCGGCGACTACAACCCGGAGCAGTGGCCCGAGGAGACCTGGCACGAGGACCTCCGGTTGATGAAGGACGCCGGCGTCAACTCCGTCACCCTCGGCGTGTTCTCCTGGTCGAAGCTCGAACCCGAGCCCGGCGCCCGGGAGTTCGGCTGGCTGGACACGCTGATGGACCTGATGCACGAGAACGGCATCGGTGTCGTCCTCGCCACGCCCACCTCCTCGCCCCCGCCCTGGATGGGCCGGCTGCACCCCGACACCCTGCCCGTCACCGAGGACGGCCGCACCGAGTGGTGGGGCGGCCGCCAGCACTTCTCGCACTCCAGCGCCGCCTACCGGCGCTACGCCGCCGCCATCACCGAGGACCTGGCCGCCCGCTACGGCGGCCACCCGGCCCTGACGATGTGGCACATCAACAACGAGTACTGCACCTTCGACCACGGCGACGAGGCCGCGGCCGCCTTCCGCCGCTGGCTGCGCGAGAAGTACGGCACCCTCGACGCCCTCAACGAGGCCTGGGGCACCGCCTTCTGGAGCCAGGGCTACGACTGCTGGGACGGCATCCTGCCGCCCCGCCTGCCCCACTACATGCGCAACCCCACCCAGGTCCTGGACTTCAGGCGCTTCACCTCCGACATGCTCCTGGAGTGTTACACCGCCGAGCGGGACATCGTCCGGCGTCACACCCCGCACATCCCGGTCACCAGCAACTTCATGCCGCTGTGGTTCGGGCAGGACGCGTGGCGCTGGGCCGGGGAGGAGGACGTCGTCTCCGTCGACCTCTACCCGGACCCGCGTGACCCGCTCGGCGCCCAGAACGGCGCGCTCGTGCAGGACATGACCCGTTCCCAGGCGCGCGGGCCCTGGGTGCTCATGGAGCAGGCGGCCGGGCCGGTCAACTGGCGGGGTGTGAACCACCCCAAGCCGCGCGGCCTCAACCGGCTGTGGTCCCTCCAGGCCGTGGCCCGGGGCGCCGACGCCGTCTGCTACTTCCAGTGGCGGCAGTCCCGGCAGGGCGCGGAGAAGTTCCACTCCGGCATGGTCAGCCACGCGGGGGAGGAGGGCCGTACGTACCGGGAGGTCAAGCAGCTCGGCGCGGACCTGGCGAGGATCGCCCCCCAGGTGGCCGGCCGGCACATCACCGCGAACGTCGCGGTCCTGCACGACTGGAACGCCTGGTGGGCCGGCGCCCAGGACGGCCGGCCGTCCAGCCAGGTGGACTACCCGGACGTCCTGCGCGCCTGGCACCGGGCCCTCTGGCAGGCGCACCTCACCACCGACTTCGCCCACCCCGAGCACGACCTGACGCCGTACTCGGTGGTCGTCGTGCCCCAGCTGTACGCGCTCACCGACGCGGCGATCGACAACCTCCTCGCCTACGCCCGCGGCGGCGGCACCCTCGTCTGCGGCTTCCTGACCGGCGTCGCCGACGAGGACGACCGGGTGCGCCCCGGCGGTATGGACGCCCGGCTGCGGGAGCTGTTCGGCATCCGCACGCTGCACGAGTGGTGGCCGCTGGATCCGGGGGAGACCGTCGCGTGCGAGGGATTCCGGGGCACGCTGTGGTCCGAGGAGATCGAGCCCGCCGACCCCGACGACACGACCTGCTACAAGGGCGGCGAACTGGACGGCATGCCCGCCGTCCTGCGCAAGGGCCGGGCCTGGTACCTCTCCACGCTCCCGGAGCCCGAGGCCCTGCGCGAGCTGCTGGCCCGGATCGCCGGCGACGCGGGCGTCCGGCCGGTGCTCGACGGTCTCCCCGAGCAGGTCGAGGCCGTGCTCCGGGGCGAGGTGCTGTTCGTGCTCAACCACGGCCGCGAGCCGGTGACCGTCGAGGTGCCCGGCACCCACCACGACCTGCTCACGGGGACGGCCGTCACCGACCGGGTCACCCTCGGCCGCTACGGGGCGGCGGTGCTGCGGCCATGACCGACTCCGCACCCGTCCACGGAACGTGGGAGCCCCACCCGGCAGCGCGCTGGGAGGACGGCTTCCTGAGCGGCAACGGCCACCACGGCGCCCTCGTGTTCGGCGACCCGAACGACGAGCGGGTCGTCGTCACCCACCACACCCTGGTACGGCCGGGCGGCAGGGACCCCCGGCCGCCGCAGCTCGCCGCAGACCTCCCCGCCCTCCAGGACCGCCTCCTGGCGGGCGACACGACCGCGGCCGAGAGCTTCACGGACGGACGGCCGCTCCAGTGGGTGCAGCCCTTCCACCCCGCCTTCCAGATCCGGCTGCGCCGGCCGCCGGGCGACTGCCCCGGCTACCGGCGCGACGTCGACTTCACCACCGGTGTCGTGCGGGCGGCCTGCACCGGCTGGACCAGCCGCCTGTTCGTCTCCCGCGCCGACGACGTGATCGTCCAGCAGGTCACCGGGCCCGGCCTCACCCTCGACGTCGACCTGGACCACCGGCTGCCCGGCGCCCCCGCCGGACTGGGCGTCGGCCACGGAGCCGTCCTCACCCCCGAGGGCGCGCTGCTGAGCCTGCGCGCCCGCTACCCGGGCAGCGACCTGGCCTGCACCGGCGTCACCCTGCTCGCCGTCACGGGCGGCACCACGACCCTCACGCCCCCCGGCGCGCACGTCGAGGGAGCCCGCTCCGTGCTCCTCCTCACCCGGGTGCACCGGCACACCGGCGAACTGGACGTGGTCGAGGAGGGCCGTGCCCTGCGCGACCTGCTCACCGAGTACGACGAGCTCCTCGACCGCCATGCCGCCCTGCACCGCACCGCCTACGAGCGCGTCACCCTCGACCTGGCCGCCGACCCCGCCGAACGGGCGCTGCCGGGCTCCGAGTTGCTGAAGCGGCCCCGCAGCGCCGCCCTGCTGGAGCGCCTGTTCGCGGCCGGCCGCTACCACCTGCTGTCCGCGAGCGGCCTCTTCCCGCCCCGCCTGACCGGACTGTGGACCGGCGACTGGAACACGGCCTGGTCGGGTGCGTTCACCAACGACGCCAACCTCAACCTCCAGACCGCCTCGGCCGCTGCCGCCGCCCTCCCCGAGGTCACCGAGGCCCACGCGAACCTGATCCGCCGCCAGCTGCCCGACTGGCGCGACAACGCCCGCGCCGTCTTCGGCACCCGGGGCGCCGTCGCACCCGGCCACACCGACGGCGAGTCCGGCCACTCGTACCACTTCAGCCGCGAGTACCCGCTGCACCTGTGGACCGCCGGCGCCGACTGGCTGCTCAAACCGCTCGTCGACCACGACGAGACCCACGGCACCCGTGACCCGCGCACCGCCGCCGCGCTCGCCGAAGTCGCCCGGTTCTACGAGGACTTCCTCACCCGCACGGACGAGAACGGCCACCTCGTCGTCGTCCCCTCCTACTCGCCCGAGAACCGGCCCGCCAACGCGAGCTGGGGCACCCTCAACGCGGCCATGGACCTCTCCGCGGCCCGCCACGCCCTGAGCACGGCCGCCGCCTACCACCCGGGCCCCGACGCCGACCGCTGGCAGGCCCTGGCCGACCGGCTCCCACCGCACCGGATCAACGACGACGGAGCCCTGGCGGAATGGGCCTGGCCGGGCCTTGAGGACTCCTACGACCACCGCCACCTCAGTCACCTCTACGGCGTCTGGCCCCTCGACGAGATCACCCCCTACGACACCCCCGACCTCGCGGCCGCCGCCCACCGCGCCCTCGAACTGCGGGGCGCCGAGAACGACTCCGCGCACGGCCACCTGCACCACGCGCTCATCGCGGCCCGGCTCAGGGACGGCGACCGCGTCGCCCACGCCCTCGGCCAGGTCCTGGACGGCGACTTCTTCCACGCGTCCCTGATGAGCGCCCACTACCCGAAGCGGGACGTCTACAACGCCGACGCCGCGCACACCCTGCCCGCCGTGCTGATCGAGATGCTCGTGCAGTCGACCCCCCACCGGCTGGTCCTGCTGCCCGCGCTGCCGACGGCATACCCCAGCGGCGCGCTGCGCGGTGTGCGCACCCGGTTCGGGGCCGAGATCGACCTCACCTGGTCTCCGGACGGCGCCACCGCCGTCATCAGGCCGGGCCGCACCCACCGCGTCGAACTGCGGACTTCCTCCGGCACGGAATCCCTCCACCTGGTCGCCGGAGAAGACCACGTCCTCACCCTGAGGACGTGGTAGTTCCCCCCATCCCCCCACCCATGGAAGGGACACCATGGCATCACGCACCTTGAGCAGGGTCACCAAGGCCCTGCTCGCCCCCGCCCTGGCACTCGGCGCCACCATAGGGCTCGCCTCCGCCCCCGCCTCCGCCGCCGTCTGGAACTCCTGCGCCCAGTGGGGCAACACGAGCCTGAACGGCTACACGCTCTACAACAACATCTGGGGCTCCGGCGCCGGCAGCCAGTGCATCTGGGCGAACTCCGGCACCAACTGGGGTGTCTGGGCCAACCACCCCAACACCGGTGGCATCAAGTCGTACCCGAACTCCAAGAAGGTGATCAACAAGTCGATCGACTCGCTGCGCTCCCTCTCCAGCAGCTACAACGTCTCCGTCCCGTCGTCCGGCGCGTACAACTCGTCGTACGACGTCTGGGACACGGATTACGACTACGAGATCATGCTCTGGGTGAACTACAACGGAGCGGTCGGCCCGATCGGCACCTCCCAGGGCTCCGTCAGCCTCGGCGGCCACACCTGGAACGTCTACAAGGGCAGCAACGGCAGCAACGAGGTCTTCTCGTTCCTGCGGACGTCCGACTCCAACTCCGGCACCGTCAACATCCTGCCGATCCTGAAGTGGATCAAGGACACCAAGCGCTGGATGGGCAACGAGACCATCGGTGACGTCCAATTCGGCTACGAGGTCACCTCGTCGTCCGGCGGACTCAACTTCACCACGAACAACCTGACCGTCAGCAGCAGCTGACGCCTCCCCGGGGCCGGGGCCGGCCGTGCCGTTCAGGCGCGGTCGACCTCGGCCCGCAGCTCGTTGTAGTCCGCGAAGGCCGACTCGACCTCGGCGCGGGTCAGGCCGTAGCGGGACAGGTCGTAGGTGTGCTTGCGGGTGCCCTGGGGGCGGGCGACGGCCGCGGGGAGACGGGCCGCGTCGGCCTCGGTCCAGGGGGCGCCGACGGCCGCGTAGAGCTTCGGAGCGCCGGTCGCGGGGTCGGACCCGAGCCAGGAGTACGGCGCGTCCACCAGCTGCTCCGCCGGGATGGCGGCACGGGCCGCGAGGCCGCGCGTCATGGCACGGCTCAGCAGGCCGAGCCAGGTGGCGCCGATGCCGGCGAGATCGAGCGGGCGGGCGCTGACGGCCATGCCGTGCTCGATCAGGGAGCAGAAGGACGCCACGACGGTGGCCGGGTCGCGGTGGCACCACACGATCGTGGCGTCGGGGAAGACCGTGCGCAGCGCGTCCAGGTTCTCCAGGTGCATGGGGGACTTCAGCATCCAGCGTCGCCGCGGACGGCCGTACTGGAGCACCTGGTAGACCTGCTTGAGGTACCGGTAGTCGGCGACGAAGTCCCGCTCGCAGTGCCAGGCCAGGTACTCGGGGATACGGGCCTGGCAGAGCGGCATCAGGGCGTGCGGGAGCGCGAACGTGCACTCCTCGGGGCCCTCGGCGGCCATCGCGTGGATGTCGCGGAAGCGCGGCGCGAAGAGGTCCGTGCCCTGCACCAGCCGGCGCCCGGCCGTGATCGCCTTGCGCCGCTGCCGGGGCGGCAACTCCAGGTCCGGCCCGAGCAGTTCCCACAGCAGGGGACACCTGTGCTCGTCCGAGATCGACAGCACGGAGTGCGTGACCGTGGTGGCGGTGCGCGGCAGCCCCACGACGAACACCGGCTTCTCGATCGGCTCCCGCTCGATCTCCGGATGCTCGGCGATCAGCCGCCGGACGCGGGCCCGGTTGCTGAGATGCCGGCGCACGTGGACCTGCGCCGACTGCCAGCCGACCGGGGTCAGCCGATCGGCCTTCGCCCACCACCGCAGCAGCGACCGGAATCCGTCGACGAACTCCCGGTCTCCCGGCGCCTCACCGGCCTCCACCACGATGCGGTCGAAGATCCGGTCGGGGTCACGACGGGAGCCGAAGCCCGGCCGCAGCAACAGATTCGCCAGCGTGAGGGCGAGCGGAGACGTGGACACGCAGAAAACCTATCCTCTCGAACACGCCTGTGGTGGACGGAAGTTGGCCGAACAGGTGAAAGGGGTGGCCGGAAGACCTCCATCGATCCGGCCACCCCTCCGACACGGCTACTCCGCTACGGGCAGCCGCGCCCCGTCCCGCAGAAACAGCGGGATGCGGTCCAGCGGGGCGTCGACCGTCACGGACCGGCCGCCCTCGTACGTCTCACCCGTCCACGCGTCCGTCCATGTGGCCCCCGCCGGGAGATATGCCGTACGGGCGGTGGCACCGGCCGTCAGCACCGGGGCGACCAGCAGGTGCGGGCCGAAGAGGTAGGAGTCGTCGACCGACCAGGTGGCCTGGTCGTCCGGGAACTCCAGGAACAGCGGCCGCATCACCGGCAGGCCGTCCTCGTGGGCCTCCCGCATGACACGCAGGACGTACGGCTTCAGCCGCTCACGCAGCCGCAGGTACTTCTCCAGGACGGCCAAGGCCTCCTCGCCGTACGACCACACCTCGTTCGGGCCGCCGGTCATCTCCGGGCCCAGCGGCATGCCCGGGTCGCGGAAGCCGTGCAGGCGCATCAGCGGGGACAGCGCGCCGAACTGGAACCAGCGGACCATCACCTCCCGGTACGCCGGGTCGTCCGGGTCGCCGCCGTGGAAGCCGCCGATGTCGGTGTTCCACCACGGGATGCCCGACAGGGCCGTGTTCAGGCCGGCCGCGATCTGGCGGCGCAGGGTCGGGAAGTCGGTGCCGATGTCACCGGACCACAGGGCGGCGCCGTAGCGCTGACTGCCCGCCCAGGCCGAGCGGTTGAGGGTGACGACCTCCTCCTCGCCGGTGGCGACGAGGCCCTCGTAGAAGGTACGGGCGTTCTCGGCCGGGTAGATGTTGCCGACCTCCAGGCCCGGGCCCGTCCAGTAGCGCAGGTTCTCCGGGAAGCCCGGCTTCAGCTCCGGCTCGCAGGCGTCCAGCCAGAACGCCGTGATGCCGTACGGGTCGAGGTAGTTCTCCTTCACCTTCGACCACACGAACTCCCGTGCGTCCGGGTTGGTGGCGTCGTAGAAGGCCACCTGGACCGTGGAGGCGACCTCCTTGTCGGGCCAGTCGGCGTGTGCCATCGGTCCGTACTGGGTGCCGATGAAGTAGCCGCGCTGCTCCATGACCGGGTGGTTCTCGCTCAGCGGCGACACCGACGGCCAGACGCTCACCACCAGCTTGATGCCGAGCTCCTCCAGCTCGCGCACCATCGCCGCCGGGTCCGGCCACTCCTTCGGGTCGAACTTCCACTCGCCGAGGTGCGTCCAGTGGAAGAAGTCGCACACGATCGCGGAGATCGGCAGGCCCCGGCGCTTGTACTCCCGTGCCACCGCCATGAGTTCGTCCTGGGTGCGGTAGCGCAGCTTGCACTGCCAGAAGCCCGCCGCCCACTGAGGCAGCATCGGCGTCCGGCCGGTCACCGCGCTGTAGCGGCGCTGGGCGGCGGCCGGGTCGCCCGCCGTGATCCAGTAGTCGATCTGCCGCGCCGAGTCGGCGACCCACCGGGTGCCGTTGTGCGCCAGCTCCACGCGGCCGATCGCCGGGTTGTTCCACAGCAGGGTGTAGCCGCGGCTGGAGGTCAGCACCGGGATGCCGACCTCGGCGTTGCGCTGGACCAGGTCGAGGACCAGGCCCTTCTGGTCGAGGCGCCCGTGCTGGTGCTGGCCGAGGCCGTACAGCTTCTCGTCGTCGTACGCGGCGAAGCGCTGCTCCAGGCGGTGGTGGCCGTTGCCGACGGCCGTGTAGAGGCGGGAGCCGGGCCACCAGAAGTGGGCGCGGTCCTCGGCGAGCAGCTCGGCGGAGTCCTCCGTCCGCAGGAAGCGGACCAGGCCCTCGGCGTTCACCTCCACGGTGAGCGCGCCGACGGTCAGCTGCCCGCGCCCGTCCTCGATCTTCACCGTGGACGGTGTCGCGGGGGCCTCGTCGAGGAGCGCGCCCGGGAGCCCTTCGAGCACGGGGCCGCCGAGCCGGGCCCGCACCCGGACCGCGTCCGGACCCCACGGCTCGATCCGTACGGTCTCCTGACGGCCGCTCCACTCCAGCGCGCCGTCCCGCTCGCGGAACGTGCCGACGGTGGGGGAGGACTGCGCCAGACTCACCTGGGGCTGGGTTTCAGCAGGCTGATTCACGTGGCGGGCTCCTGTGCTCCTGGGGGAGTGCAGACAGAGGTGTTCAGACAGAGGTGTGCGGACATGGGGGTGCCCTGGGAGGAGGGCGGTGGTCGGTGAGCGGGAGAAGCGGTGTGCCTACGGCCGGGTGGGCGCCGGCCCCGTGCTGCCCCGGACCGTCAGCTCGGGAGCGATCAGCACGACCTCGTCGCTGCCGCGCCCCTCGAACTTGGCGACCAGGTGTTCCACGGCGTGCCGGCCCATCTCCTGCGCGGGGATGGCGACCGACGTGAGCCGCACCGAGGCCTGCGTGGCGACCTGGTCGGGGCAGATGGCGACCACCGACACGTCCTCCGGCACGGCCCGGCCCTGCTGCCGCAGCAGCGCGAGCAGCGGCTCGACCGCCGACTCGTTCTGCACGATGATCCCCGTGGTCCCCGGGCGTTCGTCGAGGATCCGGGCGAGCGTCACGGCCATCGCGTCGTACCCGCCGTCGCACGGCCGGTGCAGCAGCCGCACGCCCAGTTCCCGGGAACGGGACCGCAGCCCGTCCAGCGTGCGCTCGGCGAAGCCGGTGTGCCGCTCGTAGACGGCCGGGGCCTCGCCGATGACAGCGATGTCCTGGTGCCCCTGCTTCGCCAGGTGCTCCACGCACAGCGCGCCCGTCGCCCGGAAGTCCAGATCGACGCAGGTCAGCCCGGTGGTGTCGGCGGGCAGCCCGATCAGCACGGACGGCTGGTCCGTCGCACGCAGCAAGGGCAGCCGCTCGTCGTCGAGTTCGACGTCCATCAGGATCATCCCGTCGGCGAGCCCGCTCCCGGCGACGCGGCGCACCGCGTCCGGGCCCTCCTCACCGGTGAGCAGCAGCACGTCGTACCCGTGCGTCCGCGCGGCGGTCGCCACCGCGATGGCGATCTCCATCATCACGGGCACGTACATGTCCGTGCGCAGCGGGACCATCAGCGCGATGATGTTCGACCTGCTGCTGGCCAGGGCGCGGGCCCCGGCGTTCGGGTGGTACCCGAGCTCGCGGATGCTCCGCTCGACCCGCTGCCGGGTGTTCGCGGAGATGGACCGCTTGCCGCTGAGGACATAGCTCACCGTGCTCGCCGAGACTCCGGCGTGCTGGGCGACCTCGGCGAGGGTGACCATCCAGCTCTCCAAGCTTTGTGAAGCGCTTCGACGATGCGCGTTGCTGATATGAGTGGGTGAGGGTGGTTCGACAGTAGCTCCAGCGGGAGTACGTGTCCATAGGTTGTCGAAGCGCTTCGATACCTAATTCTCAGAGGGATCCCGGACTCCTGGCCGGCACCCCGATGCAACACCGTCGTCAGGCGCCCGACAAGTCCGGGAGCGCTCCGCCCCCTTCGGCTGAACGGACGCGCGAGGACTGGTGGGAGCGTCCGGTTTCGGGTACCAACGATCCAGTAGCACTGATCGGTAGCGTACGGTCCTCAACATCCCTATATGCGGCGAGGTGGCCCTCATGTCCGCTTCCACCACCCCCTCTTCCCGTCCCGCCGTCACCGAGCGGGAGGCCCGAGAGGTGGCGGAGGCCGCCCGGGAGCAGCACTGGCGCAAGCCCAGCTTCGCCAAGGAGCTGTTCCTCGGCCGCTTCCGGCTCGACCTCATCCACCCCCACCCCCTCCCGGCCGACGAGGCGGCCCAGCGCGGCGAGGAGTTCCTCGCCAAGCTCCGCGACTTCGTCGAGACGAAGGTCGACGCGGCCCTCATCGAGCGCGAGGCCCGGATCCCCGACGAGGTGATCGACGGGCTGAAGGAGCTCGGCGCCTTCGGCATGAAGATCGACACCAAGTACGGCGGGCTGGGCCTGACGCAGGTGTACTACAACAAGGCGCTCTCCCTGGCCGGCTCCGCCAGCCCCGCGATCGGCGTGCTGCTCTCCGCGCACCAGTCGATCGGCGTGCCGCAGCCGCTGAAACTGTTCGGCACGCAGGAACAGAAGGAGCGCTTCCTGCCGCGCTGTGCGCGCACGGACATCAGCGCCTTCCTGCTCACCGAGCCCGACGTCGGCTCCGACCCGGCCCGCCTCGCCACCACCGCCGTGCCCGACGATGGGGGCACCTCCCGCTCGAGCGAAGCCGAGAGTGGGGGAGACTATGTCCTCGACGGCGTGAAGCTGTGGACCACCAACGGCGTCGTCGCCGACCTGCTGGTCGTCATGGCCCGGGTCCCGAAGAGCGAGGGCCACAAGGGCGGCATCACGGCCTTCGTCGTGGAGACCAACTCGCCCGGCGTCACCGTCGAGAACCGCAACGCCTTCATGGGCCTGCGCGGCATCGAGAACGGCGTCACCCGCTTCCACCAGGTCCGCGTCCCCGCCGCCAACCGCGTCGGCGAGGAGGGCCAGGGCCTGAAGATCGCCCTGACCACGCTCAACACCGGACGGCTCTCCCTGCCCGCCTCCTGCGTGGCGGCCGGCAAGTGGTGCCTGAAGATCGCCCGGGAGTGGTCGGCGGCCCGCGAGCAGTGGGGCAAGCCCATCGCGCACCACGAGGCGGTCGGCTCCAAGATCTCCTTCATCGCGGCCACCACCTTCGCCCTGGAGGCCGTGACGGACCTGGCCTCGCAGATGGCCGACGAGGACCGCAACGACATCCGCATCGAAGGCGCCCTCGCCAAGCTGTACGCCTCCGAGATGGCCTGGCTGATGGCCGACGAACTCGTCCAGATCCGCGGCGGCCGCGGCTTCGAGACGGCCGAGTCCCTGCGGGCCCGCGGCGAGCGCGGCGTCCCCGCCGAGCAGGTGCTGCGCGACCTGCGCATCAACCGCATCTTCGAGGGCTCGACGGAGATCATGCACCTCCTCATCGCCCGCGAGGCCGTCGACGCCCACCTCTCGGTCGCCGGCGACCTCATCGACCCCGGGAAGTCCCTCGGCGACAAGGCGAAGGCGGGTGCGAACGCGGGCGTCTTCTACGCCAAGTGGCTCCCGAAGCTGGTCGCGGGCCCGGGCCAGGTCCCCACCTCCTACGGCGAGTTCAAGCGCGAAGTGGACCTCTCCGGGCACCTGCGCTACGTCGAGCGCACCGCCCGCAAGCTCGCCCGCTCCACCTTCTACGCCATGTCCCGCTGGCAGGGCCGGATGGAGTCCAAGCAGGGCTTCCTCGGCCGGATCGTGGACATCGGCGCCGAGCTGTTCGCCATGAGCGCGGCCTGCGTCCGCGCCGAAATGCTGCGCGGCCAGGGCGACCACGGCCGCGAGGCCTACCAGCTCGCCGACGTCTTCTGCCGTCAGTCCCGGATCCGGATCGAGGAGCTCTTCAACCGCCTGTGGACCAACACCGACGACCTCGACCGCAAGGTCGTCAAGGGCGTCCTGTCGGGCACGTACGAGTGGCTGGAGCGCGGCATCGTCGACCCGTCGGGCGAGGGACCGTGGATCGCGGACGCGGCACCGGGACCGTCCCGGAAGGAGAACGTGCACCGGCCGATCCGGTAAACCGGCCTCCGTGGGGGCGCGAGCCGGTGCGGCGCGCGCCCCTACGAGGGGGATGCGCTGTCCTCACACACGATGCTTACGGCAACAATGGAGCAATGAGCGACAGTCCAGCCCCCCTCGCCGACCCGCACCTCGTCTACGACCCGGTGGCGGGTGACGGCCCGAAGGACGTGGTGATCCTCGGCTCCACCGGGTCCATCGGCACGCAGGCCATCGACCTCGTGCTGCGCAACCCCGGCCGGTTCCGGGTCACCGGCCTGTCCGCCAACGGCGGCCGGGTCGCCCTCCTCGCCGAGCAGGCGTACCGGCTGCGGGCGCGTACGGTCGCGGTCGCCCGCGAGGACGTCGTACCGGCCCTGCGCGAGGCGCTCACCGCGCAGTACGGCACGGGCGAGCCGCTCCCCGAGATCCTCGCCGGCCCGGACGCGGCCACGCAGCTGGCGGCGTCCGACTGCCACACCGTCCTGAACGGCATCACCGGCTCCATCGGCCTCGCCCCGACCCTGGCCGCCCTGGAGGCGGGACGCACGCTCGCGCTCGCCAACAAGGAGTCGCTCATCGTGGGCGGCCCGCTGGTGAAGGCCCTCGCCAAGCCCGGGCAGATCATCCCGGTCGACTCCGAGCACGCCGCCCTCTTCCAGGCCCTGGCCGCCGGCACCCGCGCCGACGTCCGCAAGCTGGTCGTCACCGCCTCCGGCGGTCCCTTCCGCGGCCGTACGAAGGCGGAGCTGGCCCACGTCACCGTCGAGGACGCCCTCGCGCACCCCACCTGGGCCATGGGCCCGGTCATCACGATCAACTCCGCGACCCTCGTCAACAAGGGCCTGGAGGTCATCGAGGCGCACCTCCTCTACGACATTCCCTTCGACCGCATTGAGGTGGTCGTGCATCCCCAGTCGTATGTCCACTCGATGGTTGAGTTCACGGATGGATCGACACTGGCCCAGGCGACCCCGCCCGACATGCGCGGGCCCATCGCCATCGGCATCGGCTGGCCCGAGCGGGTCCCCGACGCCGCGCCCACCTTCGACTGGAGCAAGGCCTCGACCTGGGAGTTCTTCCCGCTCGACAACGAGGCGTTCCCCTCGGTGAACCTCGCCCGGCACGTCGGCGAGCTCGCGGGCACCGCCCCGGCGGTGTTCAATGCGGCCAACGAGGAGTGCGTGGAGGCGTTCCGGCAGGGCGCACTGCCCTTCAACGGGATCATGGAGACCGTCACCAGGGTCGTCGAGGAGCACGGCACCCCGCGTACGGGAACCTCACTCACCGTGTCGGACGTCCTCGAAGCGGAGACCTGGGCGCGGACCCGGGCCCGGGAACTGGCGGCACAGACGGCGGAGGCCCGTGCATGACGACCCTGATGTTCATCCTCGGCATAGGCCTCTTCGTGGTCGGCCTGCTGTTCTCGATCGCGTGGCACGAGCTGGGGCACCTGTCCACCGCCAAGCTGTTCGGCATCCGCGTGCCGCAGTACATGGTCGGTTTCGGCCCGACGATCTGGTCGCGGAAGAAGGGTGAGACCGAGTACGGGCTCAAGGCCATCCCGTTCGGCGGCTACATCCGCATGATCGGCATGTTCCCGCCCGGCCCCGACGGCCGGCTGGAGGTCCGCTCCACCTCCCCGTGGCGCGGCATGATCGAGGACGCCCGCTCGGCCGCGTACGAGGAGCTCAGGCCGGGCGACGAGAACCGCATGTTCTACACGCGCGCGCCCTGGAAGCGCGTGATCGTGATGTTCGCGGGCCCCTTCATGAACCTGGTCCTGGCCGTGGCGCTGTTCCTCACGGTCCTCATGGGCTTCGGCATCACCCAGCAGACCACCACGGTCAGCTCCGTCTCCCAGTGCGTCATCGCGCAGAGCGAGAACCGCGACAAGTGCGAGAAGGGCGACCCGGCCGCCCCGGCCGCCGCCGCGGGTCTCAAGGCGGGCGACAAGATCGTCTCCTTCAACGGAGTGCCGACCGACGACTGGAACAAGCTGTCCGACCTGATCCGCGCCAACCCCGGCAAGGAGGTGCCGATCGTCGTCGACCGCAAGGGCCAGGACGTCACCCTGCACGCGAAGATCGCCACCAACCAGGTCGCCAAGAAGGACTCCGGCGGACAGATCGTCGAGGGCCAGTACGTCCAGGCCGGATTCCTCGGCTTCAGCGCCGCCACCGGCGTGGTCAAACAGGACTTCGGCGAGTCCGTGACCTGGATGGGCGACCGGATCGGCGAGGCCGTCGACTCCCTCGCCGCCCTTCCCAGCAAGATCCCGGCCCTGTGGAACGCGGCCTTCGACGGCGCCCCGCGCGAGGCCGACTCCCCGATGGGCGTGGTCGGCGCGGCCCGCGTCGGCGGCGAGATCTTCACCCTGGACATCCCGCCCACCCAGCAGCTGGCCATGGCCCTCATGCTGGTCGCCGGCTTCAACCTCTCCCTGTTCCTGTTCAACATGCTCCCGCTGCTGCCGCTCGACGGCGGCCACATCGCGGGCGCCCTGTGGGAGTCGCTGCGCCGCAACACGGCCAAGCTCCTGCGCCGGCCCGACCCGGGCCCCTTCGACGTGGCGAAGCTCATGCCCGTCGCCTACGTGGTCGCCGGGATCTTCATCTGCTTCACGATCCTGGTCCTGATCGCGGATGTGGTTAACCCGGTGAGAATCTCCTAGTCATACGGCGTCGTGGCGGCTCGGCATGCTTTGTGCCGGGCCGCCTCCCACCGGGTGGCAACGCGGGTGGGATGTGCCCGCGCCAAGGCATGTGCCGTAATCTCGAAGCTCGGAGCCCGCTGCTCACGGGACCGGACCTTGATCCACGACTTGGGGTTGCACAGCAGATGACTGCGATTTCTCTCGGCATGCCGTCCGTTCCGACCAAGCTCGCCGAGCGCCGGAAGAGCCGCCAGATCCAGGTCGGATCCGTGGCCGTCGGCGGAGACGCCCCTGTCTCGGTCCAGTCGATGACGACGACGCGTACGTCGGACATCGGCGCGACCCTCCAGCAGATCGCCGAACTCACCGCCTCCGGCTGCCAGATCGTCCGTGTCGCCTGCCCGACCCAGGACGACGCCGACGCCCTCGCCACCATCGCCCGCAAGTCGCAGATCCCGGTCATCGCCGACATCCACTTCCAGCCGAAGTACGTCTTCGCCGCGATCGAGGCGGGCTGCGCGGCGGTCCGCGTCAACCCCGGCAACATCAAGCAGTTCGACGACAAGGTCAAGGAGATCGCCAAGGCGGCCCGGGACCACGGCACCCCGATCCGCATCGGCGTCAACGCGGGCTCCCTCGACAGGCGCCTCCTCCAGAAGTACGGCAAGGCGACCCCCGAGGCCCTGGTCGAGTCCGCCCTGTGGGAGGCGTCCCTCTTCGAGGAGCACGACTTCCGGGACATCAAGATCTCCGTCAAGCACAACGACCCGGTCATCATGATCGAGGCCTACAAGCAGCTTGCCGAGCAGTGCGACTACCCGCTGCACCTCGGCGTCACGGAGGCCGGCCCCGCCTTCCAGGGCACGATCAAGTCGGCGGTCGCCTTCGGCGCGCTGCTCAGCCAGGGCATCGGCGACACCATCCGCGTCTCGCTGAGCGCGCCCCCCGCCGAGGAAGTGAAGGTCGGCATCCAGATCCTGGAGTCCCTGAACCTCAAGGAGCGCGGCCTTGAGATCGTCTCCTGCCCGTCCTGCGGCCGCGCCCAGGTCGACGTCTACAAGCTGGCCGAAGAGGTCACGGCCGGCCTCACCGGCATGGAGGTCCCCCTCCGCGTCGCCGTCATGGGCTGCGTCGTCAACGGCCCCGGCGAGGCCCGCGAAGCCGACCTCGGCGTCGCCTCCGGCAACGGCAAGGGCCAGATCTTCGTCAAGGGCGAGGTCATCAAGACCGTCCCCGAGTCCAAGATCGTGGAGACGCTGATCGAAGAGGCGATGAAGCTCGCCGAGCAGATGGAGAAGGACGGCGTCACCTCCGGCGAGCCGTCGGTGGCGGTAGCGGGCTGACCGCCTGGCGACCGATCCGGCCGGGAGGGCCGCACGCCTCCCGGCCGTCGGTGTGAGGGCGTGCCGGTTCCCGCCGCCGCGCCCTCCCGGGTCACCGCGACCGTGCCCCCGGGCCACCCCGTCGGCCCTTGCGCACACGCCGGGCCGTCAGCGCAGCTGAGTACGTGGTGAACAGTGACACACGCGACGCGTCGTGCCGTGCGCCCCGCAGCGCCCACCGGAACCCGAGGAACAGCAGAACCTGCCGGAGCAGCACCGGTCCCGTGAGCACGGTAAGGGCCAGCACGGCGACGACCGGCGAACCGTCGAGCAGACCGACGACGAAGTGAAGCACGGCACCTCCCAGAACCGCCCGGCAGCACCGGGCACCTGAGACGAGTGCACCCCGCGAACGCCCCGCGCGGGGAAATCCCGGACGTCCGGGAAAACGGATGCCGGACTGGTCGAATCCGCTGGACGACCCCGGAGCGTCCCGGACATCATGGACAACTGTCCCGGGCGGGCTTGGTCGAAAGGGCACCGTGGAAACATGGCGGCAGTTCCGGGCGGAACTCGCCCGGCTCATGCGAGAGGGCGACGTCACCGTCGCACAGGTGGTCAAGGCCACCAGGCCGGCTCCGGACGCACGCGGCCCGTCCTTCACCATCGGGCGCGAGACCCTCTACGGCTACCTGAGAGACCGTGAGGCAGGCGTCGGCAACGGCGCCTGGCAGTCCGTCGAGGCGCTGCTGCGCTGCATCGACTCCCTCGCCGCGGACAAGGGCCACGCCCTGGACATCGACTACGCCCGCTGGGAGGAGTCCTGGCAGAACCTCCGGGACCGCCAGGGAACCCCCGGCACCCGGCAGGACAGCGAGTTCACCCCGCGCCTGTCGGCCGACACCTGGATCGGCGGCTGGGACGGCGCCGCCGGCGCCGTACTGGCCTGCTCCTCGGCACAGGAGTTCGTGGCCTGGCCGGCGGGGCAGGAGCGGCTCGACGCGCTGGCGCAGGCCGTCGCCAGGCTCAGCGCCGCCTGCGAACCGGAACTGGCACGGGACGCCGCGTCGAGGCTCGTCGCCGGTGCCGAAGCGGAGTTCGGTGAGACGAGCCCCAAGACCCTGGCCGCCCGGCACGCACTCGCGTTCTGGACCGGCCACACCCACGAGGTCCGCAGCGCCCTGCAACTGACGACCGAACTGCACGCCGACTGCCTGCAGCACCTGGGGGCAGAGCACATCCTGACCCGGCTCGCCGCCCTGCGGAAGGCGCTCTGGCTCGGACACATGGGCCGCTGGCACGAGGCCAACCGGCTCTACGCCCAGACCGTCCACAGCGAAGCGGCGCTCCCCGACCGGGACCGGACCCTGTGGCTGCTCGCCCGCTGGGGGATGGCCCGCACGGGCGGCCGGTCGGGCAACTGGATCCACGCGCACATCGAACTCGACCAGCTGTTGCCGGAGATGATCGCCGCGTTCGGGCCCGGCGATCCGGCCGTACTGGCCGCGCGCCACTCCCATGCCTGGGCTGCCGCACGCGCGGGTCACCACGAGGCGGCATGCACTCTGCTGGCCCGGCTGGCCGACCAGGCGGACGCCGCTGTGGGCCCCGGCCACCTCACCAGCCTGCGCATCCGTATCTCGCTGGCCTACTGGGCTCAGCGCTGCGGCTCGGCCGAGGACGCCCTGTCCATGGCCACGGCGGTGCGGAAGCGTTGCGAGGCACTGCTGGGCCCGGACCACTCCCTCAGCACCGAGGCCGCCGAAGTCGAGGCGCTGTGCCGGCTGGACGCCGACCCGGTCGCGGCGATCGACGACCTCCGGGGCGTGGCGTCGCGCCGTGAGCAGCACCTCGGCCACGGGCATCCCCACACCGTGCAGGCGTGGTCGAACTATGCGGCGGTCCGGGCCACGATCGACGGGCCTCTTCCGGTCCTCGGCCTGTTCCGCGATCTCGCCCGGGAATCCGGTCACGCACTGGGCGAGGACCACCCCGAGACACTCCGCGTCCGGATGAACCTGGCCATCGCCACCCTCGAGATCGAGGGGACCGTCGCGGCCCGGCCGCTGTGCGCGCGGGTCGTCGAGTCGCTCCGCAGAGTGCTGGGAGACGAGCACCCCGAAACCGTCCTGGGCAGGGAACTCCTGCAGGGGATCGACCGGGAAGAGGGTCCGGGACCGGATACCGGGCACGGGCGGATGCAGTGGTTCCATTCCCAGAGCGCGTACGGCACGTACGGCGAGGCAGGCGGCGCCGGAAGCGACCGGGCCCTCAAGTGCGACATCGACCCCGTCATGTGGCCGCCCGACACGGACGCCGGCATCGAGGCCACCGGCAACCGCCCCACGACGGACGGGTACGCGGTGCTGCGTGCCGTGGCCGCGCTGCCGGTCAGCACATGGAGCTACCGGGGCGAGGAGGGCGTACGGCACCTCGGCCCCATGGCACAGGACTGGTACGCCGCCCTGGGGCTGGGAGCCGACGACCGGACCATCCATCCCATCGACGCCAACGGAGTCTCCGTCGTCGCCGTGCAGGCCCTGTACCGATGGTGCGCGGTCTCCAGGAGGAGGTGAGCCGGCTCAGCAGGCGGCTCGACGACCGATGACACCAGTAGGCCCGCGCGCGTCCCACCGGGCAGAGCACCGCACGCGGGCGGCACTCCCCAGCTCCGCCGGGTACAGTGCGGAGACCAGCAGACCCGAGTGTGTGAGGCCCCGCCCGTGTTGACGCAGACGACCTCCCGGGTCCTCGAACCGAGCGACCTGGACGCCGCGCTCGCCATACTCGACCGCGAGCCCGTCGCGAACGCCTTCGTGACGTCCCGCGTGCAGATCGCCGGCCTCGACCCGTGGCGGCTCGGCGGGGAGATGTGGGGCTGGTACGAGGACGGCATGCTGACGTCCCTGTGCTACGCGGGCGCCAACCTCGTCCCGATCTGCGCCACCCCGCGCGCCATCCGCGCCTTCGCCGACCGCGCCCGCCGGGCCGGCCGCCGCTGCTCCTCCATCGTCGGCCCCGCCGGTTCCACCGCCGACCTGTGGCGGCTGCTGGAACCCCAGTGGGGCCCGGCCCGGGACGTCCGCCGCCACCAGCCGCTCATGGTCACCGACCGCCTTCCGGACGGCATACCCCCGGACCCCTACGTCCGTCGCGTCCGCAAGGACGAGATGGAGAAGCTCATGCCGGCATGTGTGGCGATGTTCACCGAGGAGGTCGGCGTCTCCCCGCTGGCCGGCGACGGCGGCCTGCTCTACCAGGCCCGCGTCGCCGAACTCGTCGGCTCCGGGCGCGCCTTCGCCCGCTTCGACGCGGACGGCAAGGTCGTCTTCAAGGCCGAGATCGGCGCCGCGACCGACCGTGCCTGCCAGATCCAGGGCGTGTGGGTGGCCCCCGAATACCGGGGGACCGGCTTGGCGGCCCCCGGCATGGCAGCGGTCCTGCGCTACGCCCTGGCCGACATCGCCCCGGTCGCCAGCCTCTACGTGAACGACTTCAACACGGCAGCCCGCAGGACGTACCGAAGGGTGGGCTTCCAAGAGGTCGGCGCCTTCATGAGCGTGCTGTTCTGACAACGGGAACCCCCCTGTAGGCTCCCCGCCATGGACCTGGTGATCGGCCCCCTCGACCTCTCCGCTCACGTCGACGAGGCCCTGGCAGTCCAAGCCGTAGCCTTCGGCCTCGCCCCCGACGAGGTCGCAGTCCGCCACCAGATCGTCCTGCGCCACATGACCTACCCGGGCGCCAGGGCCCTCGGCGCGACAGCAGGCGGCGACCTCGTCGGCTTCGTCTACGGCATGCCCAACGACCGCACCCACTGGTGGTCCACGGTCGTGGAGCCGTACCTCAGGGCGAACCACCACGACCACTGGCTCGACGACGCCTTCGTGATCACCGAACTGCATGTCCACCCCGCCTACCAGAACCGCGGCATCGGACGCTCCCTGATCACCACGATCACCGACGGCGCCGCCGAACCCCGCTCGATCCTCTCCGCGATCGACACCGAGAGCCCGGCCCGCGCGCTCTACCGCTCGCTCGGCTACCGGGACCTGGCCCGCCAGGTCCTCTTCCCGAGCGCCCCGAAGCCGTACGCGGTGATGGGAGCTCCGCTTCCGCTCCTGCGCCGCTGACCGATTTCCACCGCCCGGCACCCCCCGGATAACCTCCTGCCATCACCCTCCCCCACTCTCGGCTTCGCTCGAGCGGGGGGACCCCCGTCAGCAGGAGCAGAGAAGCCATGGCGAACGTACCGGTCCAGCGCATGTCCCAGTTGATGGCGAAGACGTTGCGCGACGACCCGGCGGACGCCGAGGTCCTCAGCCACAAGCTCCTCGTCCGCGCCGGGTACGTGCGCCGCACCGCCGCCGGAATCTGGAGCTGGCTGCCGCTCGGCAAGCGCGTCCTGGCCAACGTGGAGCGCATCGTGCGCGAGGAGATGGACGCCATCGGCGCCCAGGAGGTGCTGCTCCCCGCCCTGCTGCCGCGTGAGCCGTACGAGGCGACCGGCCGCTGGGACGAGTACGGCCAGGAGCTCTTCCGCCTCCAGGACCGCAAGGGCGGCGACTACCTCCTCGGCCCCACCCACGAGGAGATCTTCACCCTGCTGGTGAAGGACCAGGCGTCCTCCTACAAGGACCTGCCGGTGATCCTCTACCAGATCCAGCACAAGTACCGTGACGAGGCCCGGCCCCGCGCGGGCATCCTGCGCGGCCGCGAGTTCCTGATGAAGGACTCCTACTCCTTCGACACCGAGGACGAGGGCCTCGCCCGGTCCTACGCCCTGCACCGCCAGGCCTACCAGAAGATCTTCGCGCGCCTCGGCCTCGACTACCGCATCTGCGCCGCCACCGCCGGCGCGATGGGCGGCTCCAAGTCCGAGGAGTTCCTCGCCCCGGCCGAGGCCGGCGAGGACACCTTCGCCGACTGCCCGAACTGCGACTTCGCCGCCAACACCGAGGCGGTCACGTACGAGCTGAAGTCCGTCGACGCCACGGACGTCCCGGCCGCCGAGGACATCCCGACCCCCGACACCCCGACCATCGAGACCCTCGCCGCCTCCCTCGGCGTCCCGGCCTCGGCCACGCTGAAGAACCTCCTCGTCAAGGTCGACGGCGAGATCGTCGCCGTCGGTGTCCCCGGCGACCGCGAGGTCGACCTGGACAAGGTCGAGGCGCACTTCGCCCCGGCCGTCGTCGAGCTGGTCACCGAGGCCGACTTCGCGGCCCGTCCCGACCTGGTCCGCGGCTACGTCGGACCGCAGGGCCTGGACAAGGTCACGTACATCGCCGACCCGCGCGTGGCCCCCGGCACGTCCTGGATCACCGGCGCCAACAAGGCCGGTACGCACACCAAGAACGTCGTCGCGGGCCGCGACTTCGAGGTCGGCGCCTACGTCGACGTCGTGGTCGTGCAGGAGGGCGACCCCTGCCCGAAGTGCGGCACGGGCCTCGTCCTCGACCGGGCCATCGAGATCGGCCACATCTTCCAGTTGGGCCGCAAGTACACCGACGCCCTCAAGCTCGACGTCCTCGGCCAGAACGGCAAGCCCGTCCGCGTCACCATGGGCTCCTACGGCGTCGGCGTCTCCCGCGCGGTCGCCGCCCTCGCCGAGCAGACCGCGGACGACAAGGGCCTGTGCTGGCCCAAGGAGGTCGCCCCGGCCGACGTCCACGTGGTCGCCGCCGGCAAGGCCCTCCAGACCGAACTGGCCCTCGACATCTCCGGGAAGCTGGCCGCCGCCGGTGTCCGCGTCCTGGTCGACGACCGCCCCGGCGTCTCCCCGGGCGTCAAGTTCACCGACTCCGAGCTGATCGGCGTACCGCAGATCCTGGTGGCCGGGCGGCGCGCGGCAGACGGCGTGGTGGAGCTGAAGGACCGCCGCACCGGCGAGCGCGAGGAGCTGACGGTCGAGGAGGCCGTCGCCCGGCTCACGGCCTGAGTTCCCGTGTTCTGTGAGCGCTCCGGCCCTCCGGAGCGCTCACAGCCAGTCCGCGAACTCCAGCAACAACTCGGCATCCCGCGGCCGGCCGATCCGACGGGCCCGCACCCCCGACTCCACGGCCCGGAACAACGTCCATCCCCGCAACCGCTCCTGGTCCACATCGAGCGACTCCGCGAGCCGCTTGACCCGCCGACGGGTCGTCGCCGCACCGGACGGCTGTGCGATCAGGTCCTCCACCCGGTCGCGGACCAGCCGGGCCAGATCGAACGCGCACTCGCCGACCACCGGGTCGGGGCCCACGGCCAGCCACGGCATCCGCTCCCCGGAGAGCACTTTGCTCTGCCGGAACGTGCCGTGCAGAAGCCGGTGTTCGGGCGGCGCGGCCAGCAACTCCTCGCGTGCCGCGAGCGCCAGGCGGACCAACTGGGCCACCTCGGGGTCGGCCTGCGCCCGGGCCCGCATCGCCTCGGCCTGCCGTCCGGTCCGCTCGGCCACGGTCTCGAAGGGGAAGTCGGCAGGCGGCTCCACCCACAGCCGCCGCAGTGTCCCCGCCGCCTCCAGCAGCGCCTTCGCCTCCGGCAGCGACCGCACCGACACGTCCGGATGCAGCCGCTCCAGCAGCAGCACGCCCTCGGAGGACGGGGGTACCTCCCTGCTCGAGCGAAGCCGAGAGCTTGGGGGAGGTTCGAGCAGTTGTACGGCCCCCCGTCCGCCCCAGTGCGCGAGCGCGGCCCGCTCCGCCTCCGGGCGTGCCCGGCCCGGCGCCAGCTTCAGCACGGCGGGTGTTCCGTCGGCCGTCCGCACCAGCACGACCAGGCTGCTGCGCCCACCGGGCACCTGCACCCGCTCCACGGTCAACTCGCGTAGCGCGACGGCCTGCTGCGCCGCCTCGGGCAGCTTCTCCAGCCAGTCGTCACCGTCCGGTGCCGTCTCACCGAGCGCCCTGACCAGACGCTTCGGCGGTTCGAAAACCATGCGAGAGTCGTTCCCTTCGTGCTGTCCGCGGTGCGTGCCCTGCGCGGGTCACGCAGTCGGCGCCGCCAAGGGCGGGGCCGTGCCGGCCCGCTCGGCGAGCCCAGGGAAGGCTACGCTCTCGCCGCGCCAGCGCACCGCCCGCACCGCCGCCTCCCGCAGCGCCTCGGCGGCCAGGGCCCGCCGCCCGCCGCCCGCCGCGCGCACCAGGTCCGAGTACACCCCGGCCACCCGGTCCTCCAGCTCGGCGGCGAGTCGCACGGCCGCCGCCGCGTCCGGCACCGGGAACGGCAGGGCGTACCCGGCGGCCGCCGCCACGGGCCTGCCCCCCAGGTCCTTCACCTCGCGCACCAGCGCGTCCCGACGTGCCCGGTGTGCGTCGTACGCCGTCCGTGCCTCGGCGCGCTGCCCCTCGCCGATCCGCCCGCCGACGACGCCGTACCCGTACACCGCCGCGTGCTCGGCCGCCAGCGCCGCCTGGAGGGCCCGCAGCTCCCGGTCCTTCGCCTCGCTCACGCGCCACCCTCCGTCAGCAGATACACGTGCGCCGCCCCGGCCGCCGCCACCGAGGCCAGCAGCCGCGCCAGCTCGCCCGACATGTCGAGCAGCGCCTTGGCCCGCCGGTCGGCGAGTTCCCGCTCCGCGGTGGCGAGCGAGGCCAGTGCGTCCTTGTCACCGCCCGGCACGGCGGCGGCCGAGGGGGAGGCGGAAGAGGAAGAAGAGGAGGGGGAGGGGGACGCCTTCCGGCCCGTGGCCCCTCCGAAGGCCTGCGCGTGCCGTACGGCCTCCGCCCGCAGCGGCCGCAGTCGCTCCGCGAGCCCCGGGTGGGCGGCGATCACGGCGTCGTACCGCTCCACCAGCCCCTCGCTGTCCCGCGCCGCACGCACGCGTGCCCGGCGGTCGGCCGCCGACGGGCCGTCCTCCGGGTCGCCCCGGCCGTCACCTCCGGCGGTGCAGCCGGCCGGGGCGAGGGCCGCCGGACCGACGGCGAGCAGAGTCCTTCTGCGCGGCCCCGAGCGGGCGCGCGGCGATGAGGGGAACGGCACGTCAGACGTCCTCGAGGGGGCTCGTACGAGAAGGAAGCGACTCTAAGAGTCCTGCTGTTGGATCTCCGCAGCGTCGCGACGCCCGGCACGCCCGCTCGCCGCACGGCGCGCATGGCCAGGTGGCTCCGCCACATGACCCTGCGCACCGCACGCCGATCGCACGCACCGAACGCCGCTCCTTCTCCTGCGGAGATCCATCAGAAGGGCCCTAGGGCTGAACGCCCGTGATCACGGTACCCGGGCCCCCGCCCGGGACCACTCAGCGGCACCGCTCGTCACCGGGTGGACGGCAACACACCCCGCGACCGGATACCCTTTGATCAGACACGCGACCCATCCCACAACAGCACACGCGGCCGAGGAGTCACCCGGATGAGCACCACCCAGAGCGAGAGGCTGCGAGAACTGCTGGAACCGCTCGTCACATCCCAGGGCCTGGATCTCGAAGAGATCGAAGTGGACTCCGTCGGCCGCAAGCGTGTGCTGCGCGTCGTCGTCGACTCGGACACGGGCGCGGACCTGGACCAGATCGCCGATGTGAGCCGCGCGCTCTCGGCGAAGCTCGACGAGACGGACGCGATGGGCGAGGGGGAGTACACCCTCGAGGTCGGCACCCCGGGCGCGGAGCGCCTCCTCACGGAACACCGGCACTACGTCCGCGCCACGGACCGGCTGGCGAAGTTCCAGCTGGCCGAGGGCGGCGAGCTGGTCGCCAGGATTCTGAAGGTCGACGACGAGGGCGTCGACACCGAGGTGCCCGGGGTCAAGGGCCGCAAGGCCACCGCGCGCAGACTCGCCTTCGACGACATCGTCCGGGCGCGCGTCCAGGTCGAATTCAGCCGCAAGGACAACAAGAAGGAAGAGGAGGCGTAGCCGTGGACATCGACATGAGTGCCCTGCGGGGCTTGGTTCGGGAGAAGGAGATCTCCTTCGACCTGCTGGTCGAGGCGATCGAATCGGCCCTCCTCATCGCCTACCACCGCACTGAGGGAAGCCGCCGCCACGCGCGCGTGGAGCTCAACCGGGACACCGGCCATGTGACCGTGTGGGCGAAGGAGGACCCCGACGACCTCGAGG
>NZ_DF968299.1:0-34165 GCF_001270025.1 Streptomyces azureus
TGCCGGGTCAGTCGATGCGGTCGGTCCAGCCCACCTTGAGATAAGTCGTGCGGATCAGCGGGGTGACGTCGAGTTCGCTGGTCTGCTCCAGTACGCGGCTGGTTTCCGGGTCGATGAAGTAGTAAGGGCCGTCCACGTGGGTGCGGAAAGTCGCGGAGGGCTCCGCCCCCAGCTTCTCCTTGGGACTCTCCACCTCGCGGGGAAGGTTGATCACGGTGCCCGGACGGCCCTGGCTGAGTCATGGTCACCCCCGGGGTGTCCGCGATGATCTGGAACAGCGCGGAACTCGGACAGCCGATAGATGGATAGGCCTATCCGATTCCAGAACCGGATAGGGTTATCCGAACTCGACGGGTCCACCGTACCACCGAAACCGGATAGGGCAATCCGATTACTGGGGTGACCGCGAGCGCGGCCGGCCGCCCCTGCGGGTCAGCTCGCCGGAGCGGGGCCGGGCGGTAGATGCACCGTCATGATCAGGTGACAGGTCTCCGCGCCCGAGCCGCGGTAGGCGTGCGGGGTGTCGCCGTCGAACGTGGCGGTCTGGCCCGCTTCGACGGTGTACTCGGCGCCATCGACGATCAGGGTCATCCGGCCGGAGGTGACACTGACGGTTTCCACGACTCCGGCCTGGTGGGGGTGGCTGGGGTACTCCTCGTCCGGTTCCAGCCGCCAGCGCCAGACCTCGACCGGCGCCGGCCCTGACGTCGTCAGCACCAGCCGGGCCTCCCCGCCCCGTCCTCCCGTCCACAGGGGGGCCACGGCCTCGGCGGACACGACCCGGACGCGACTTACGGGCGATCCCTGCATCAGGGCGGAAACCGAGATGCCGAGGGTGTCGGCCAGCCGGACCAGGGTGGCCAGGTTGGGGTTGCCCTGGGCTTTCTCCAGTCCCACCAGCGCGCCCTTGCTGACCTGGGCGCGCCGGCTGAGTTCCTCCAGCGTGAGGCCCGCGCGGATGCGGGCCGCCCGGACGTTGTGCGCGACCGTTCGCAGGGCTGCGGC
This sequence comes from Streptomyces azureus, assembly GCF_001270025.1. Taxonomy (NCBI): domain Bacteria; kingdom Bacillati; phylum Actinomycetota; class Actinomycetes; order Kitasatosporales; family Streptomycetaceae; genus Streptomyces; species Streptomyces azureus. Next base: position 1,006 of record NZ_DF968299.1, read on the forward strand.
TGTCTCGGCCACCTGATCACCATCCTTGCAGCTGGAACATTCGACTGCACCGTCCGGTCGTTTGGCTGACACCGGCCGGTCGTTCTGTTGTACGGTCTGGTCGTTCCATTGAATGGTAAAGGATGTACTGTGATCGCTCCGCTGCTGGCCCTGGGCAGCTCGCTCGCCTACGGCTGCGCCGACTTCCTCGGCGGCCTCGGCGCCCGCAAGGCTCATGTGCTGCGCACGGTGATGATCGCGGCCCCGGCCAGCCTGGCGGTCGAGCGGTTGCTGTGGCCGGTGCTCGGAGGCTCGTTCAGCGCCGGCGCCCTCGGCTGGGGTGCCGCGTCCGGCGTCGCCTCCGCCGCCGCGTTCGCCCTGCTCTACCGCACGCTGGCGATCGGTCCGATGAACGTGCTGTCGCCCGTGACCGCGCTGGTGTCGGCCGCACTGCCCGTCGGTGTGGGTTTGTCGCAGGGCGAGCACCTGGCCGCCGCGGGGCCGGTGGGACTGCCCCTCGCGCTGGTGGCGGTCGTGCTGGTCAGCGCCGGCCACGGCGCGGGCTCGGCGCGCCCCTCCCGCGCGGCGCTGCTGCCGGCCTTCGGCGCGGGCGTCGCCATCGCCCTTCAGCTGGTCTGCCTGCACCAGGCGCCGTCCGACAGCGGGGTGGCGCCGCTGATCACCGGCCGGGCGGTCTCCTCGGCCGTGACCCTGACCGCGGCGGGACTGATGCACCGCAGGCTGGGCACCGAGCGGCCCGCGTACGCCCTGTCGGCAGCCGCGGGTGCGCTGGACTCCGTGGCGAACCTGCTGTTCCTGCTGGCCGCCCGTAGCGGAGACCTCGCCGTCGTCGCCGTGATCACCGCCCTCTACCCGGCCGGTACGGTCCTGCTGGCCCGCGGCGTGCTCGCCGAACGGATCCACCGCGGCCAACTCGTCGGCCTCGGCACCGCCGCCGTCGCGGTCAGCCTGCTCGCCCTGACCTGAGCGGCCCCGCCCTGTGCACCACCGAACCAAGGCCCACCCCGACGCGAGAAACGGAAAACCCGCCATGCCCGCCTTCCACCTCACCCCCGCCGTCGCGGACGCCTTCCCCGACACCCTCATCGCCCTGGTCGCCGCCACCGGCCTGCGCGGCCACGAAACCTGGCCCCACACCGCCACGGCCGTGGAGGACCTGGAGCAGCAACTCGCCGACGGCAGCTGGCGGCCCGCCGACGAGACCGACCCGCGCATCGAGGCCTGGCACACCGCCTACCGCTCCTTCGGCACCAACCCCCGCCGCATCCGCCCCAGCGTCGACGCGCTCGGCCGCCGCCTCGCCAAGAAGGGGACGATGCCGCGTATCAACCCGGCCGTCGACTCCTACAACACCGTCTCCGTCCGCCACGGCCTGCCCGCCGGCGCCTTCGACCTGGCCCACGTCACCGGGGACGTCGCCATCCGCCACGCGGACGGCACCGAGTCCTTCACCCCGCTCGGCGAACCCGACACCGTCGAGCACCCCAAGTCCGGCGAGATCGTCTACGCGGACGCCACCGGCGTCCTGACCCGCCACTGGAACCACCGCGACGCCCACCGCACCCGCGTCACTGAGGACTCCACCCACGTCGCCTTCGTCCTCGAGACCCTCCGCGCCACGCACGACGGCGACCTCCTCAAGGTCGCGGCGGAGGAGTTGCAGGGCCTCCTCGCCCCGCATGCCGCGCGGACCGCCGTGCACTACCTCAGCCCGGCCGAGCCCCGGGCCACCGCCTGAGCTTTCCTGTCCAGGGCCACTGTCCGTACGTGCGAAAGGCTGCCCATGTACCTCCCCAAGCACTTCGTCCCCGACGAGGCCGCGGTCCGTGACCTGCTGGCCGAACACGGCGCCTCCGACCTGATCACCATGACCTCCGAGGGCCTCGTGGCCACCCTGCTGCCTTTCGAGTACGACCCGGACGCAGGCGAACACGGCGCCCTCATCGGCCACATGGCGCGCGGCAACGACCAGTGGCGCCGGCCGGTGCAGGGCGAGGCCATGGTGATCGTCCGCGGGCCAGAGGCCTATGTGACGCCGTCGTGGTACCCGGCCAAGGAGGAGCACCACCGGGTGGTGCCGACCTGGAACTACATCACCGCGCACGTGTACGGGCAGTTGGTCGTGCACGACGACCCGGCCTGGATCGAGAGCCAGATACGCCGCCTGACCGACCGGCACGAAGCCGGACGCGCCGACCCCTGGTCCGTCGACCAGGCGCCGGCGAAGTTCGTCGAGCGGCAACTGCGCGGCATCGTCGGCGTCGAGGTGGTCATCAGCCGTGTCGAGGCCAAGTTCAAGCTCAGCCAGAACCAGCCGCAGGGCAACATCGAGGGGGTCGTCGCGGGCCTCGAAGCGCGCGACCGGGCCGGCGACGCCGCGGCCGCGGCAGCGGTACGCGCCCACAACCCGCACGCCGCCGGGACCGGTCGCCGAGGGCGCTGAAGCGGGACGGGCTCCTCCGCCGGCGTCTGTACCCCGAGAGCCTCCTGGTGACGAGGCCGAGTGCGTGGGCGAGTTGTTCGCGGTGATCGTTCAGCACCGGGGTCACCGGCCGGCGGGCGGCGCCCCGGGGGCAGGTGTGCGCAGGGCCAGGAGGGCGACGTCGTCCTCGTTGCCGGCGGGGCGGACGCGGCGCAGCAGGTGGTCGGTGAAGGAGGACAGAGGGCGGTGGGCGAGGGCGGCGGCGTGCCGGCGCAGCCGGTTCAGGCCCTCGTCGAGGCTGTGGCCGGGTGCTTCGATCAGGCCGTCGGTGTACAGCACGAGGGTGGATCCGGGCGGGAGCAGGGTCGTGGCGTCGGCGCGCAGGGTGCCGGCTCCGGTGCCCAGGAGGATGCCGTGGCCGTCGGTGAGGTAGCGCGCCAGGCCGTCGCGGCTGATCAGCAGGGGCGGCGGGTGGCCCGCGTTGGTCCAGGACAGCTGCCGCTGGCCGTCGTCGTCCGCTGCGTCGATCCGGGCGAAGATCATCGTGGCCATGTCGACGTCCGTGATGTGCTGGAGCGCCTCGTCGAGCCGTGTGACGATCCGGCTGGGAGGTTCGTGCTGGGACCAGGCGTAGGCGCGGAGCATGTTGCGCACCTGCGCCATGCCGGCCGCCGCCTCCAGGTCGTGCCCGACGACGTCCCCGACGGCCAGGGCGGTGGACCCGTCGGACATGGGGAAGGCGTCGTACCAGTCGCCGCCGACCTGTGAGGCGTCGGGTGCGGGCAGGTAGCGGACGGTCATCTGGAGGCCCGGAACCCCCGGCATCTGGGGCAGCAGATGGTTCTGCATGGTCTCGGCGACCTTGCGCTGGCGCTGGTACAGACGGGCGTTGTCCAGGGCGAGGCCGGCCCGGCGTGCGATGTCCTCGACCAGGGGGAGATCGGCCGGAGTGAAGGGGACCGGGTCCTCGGCCCGGCCGAGGGTCAAGGCCCCGAGGACCGCGCGTGTGCTGCGGATGGGAGCGATGGCCGCCGAGTGCATCCCCGTGATGTCGAACAGCCTGCGTTGCTCGACCGCGATGCCGGAATCCGGTTCGCGCTGGTAGGTGCCGGGACCAGCGACCGTGGAGGCCACCCCGCGCAGGGCTCTGGACAGGGGCATCGGGGACGCCTCCGGGACGGGCGGCATCGGGCCCTGGAGATCGTCCCGGCGCACCAGGGTGCCGCCGTCGGCGTGGACGACTTCGGTACGCCAGACTTCGTCGTGCTCGGTGATCAGATCCACGATCACCCAGTCCGCCAGCCGGGGCACGACCAGGCTCACCAGGCGTTCCAGCGCCTCGTCGACGTCGAGCGTGGAGGTCAGCCGCGTGGTGGCGTCGGCCAGCAGGGCCAGCCGTTCCAGCTCGGGCAGCGGTCTGCTCGTCGGCTCCTGCTGCGGGCCGGTTTCCGGTGCGTGTTCGACGGTGTGGAAGAGCACGAGCGTGCCGGGTCCGTCGTCGCCGATGTCGTACGGGGTGATCAGCCAGGAGATGGGCAGCAGGGAACCGTCTCCGCGTGCGAAGTAGTCCACCTCGGCCTGGGCGGTCCGCCCGGCGTGGAAGGCCTGCCGCATTCCGCACCGGGTCCTGGGCAGCGGTTGCCCGTGGGCGTCCCGGTGCAGCAGGTCGTGCGCGTCATGACCGAGCAGGTCCTCGGTGGACCGGGCCAGTACGGCCCGGGCGCGGGTGTTGGCCGCGAGGATGCGGCCCTCCTCGTCGACGACGTAGGCCCCGGTTCCGATGGCGTCCAGCCTTCGGGTCAGCGAGGTGTCGAGTACGGCCACGGACCGCCGTGCGGCGGTCTCCGTATGCTCCGGCCCTGCCATGTCGTCGCCTCCTCGCTGATCGGCCGCCCCTGTCGGCTGTCGGCCCTTCCACTGGGGGATGCCCTCGTGTGTGCATCCCCGTGTGCCCCGTGGCGTCGAAACCAGCCCCCGTGCGGCTGCCACCGCTGGGAGCAGCATGCCGAGAACGCCTGGTGGCTGTCCTGGTATGTGTGGTGCGCGCCCGGGTAAACGCAGGGCGACAGCACAACCCCGGCAGGGGCGAACACAACGAAAGAGCATCCGTATGGTCCTCCCGCTTGGGAAGCAGGCGGCAGATCGACCGGGCGCGGAAGAGCACGCCACGCTGCGTTTCGGCGCGGCCTGGGACGACGGCGCGGCAAGCGCCGTCGACGCGCGTCTGGCGCTGCGCGCCTTCCTCGCCCACGGTCCGCGCACCGCCCCCGCCACGATTCCGGCCTCTCTGGCCGTGGACGCCGAACTCGTCGTCAGCGAACTGGTCACCAACGCCATCCGGCATGCTCCCGGACCCTGCGAACTGATCCTGCGACTGTTCCGGGGACAACTGGCCATCACCGTGTGGGACACCTCGGCGGAGCAGCCCACGGTGCGCCAGGGTGACCGGTTCCGCGTCGGCGGCCACGGGCTGCGCCTGGTGCACACGGTCAGCGACCGGGTCGCCGTGGCACGCCGCGCCACGGGAAAGCAGATCACCGCCTATCTGCGGCTGGCCCCGCACGACCACGCGAGCGCCGGTGCCGGTGCCGGTGCCGGGAGGACCGTGCTGGCCGCCGGCTGATCCTGGTCCCGGTACTCAGTCGGCGGTCTCCGTACTCAGGGGGCGCGCGGTACCCGGTGGGGCGAGCCGTACCCGGTGGGCGCGCCGCGGAATCAGTTCTGCCGGGCGTGTATGGGGCTGTTGGCGACATCCTCCGGGCATCCCCCGTGCCGCTGCCGGGACCGCCGGTCGCGCCTCCAGTCGGACGTCGCGAGGGCCAGGGACGCCAGCATGCCGAGGAGGCCGGCGCCCAGTGCGGTGGCGAGGGCGCCGCGGTAGTCGTCGCCGCTGCCGAGCACGAGGTAGAAGAGGCCGGGCAGGGCGGCCGTGCCCACCGCGGCGCCGAGCCGCTGCCCGGTCTGAAGGGCGCCGCCCGCCGCGCCCGCCATGTGCGCGGGCACGTCGCGCAGCGTCATGGTGATGTTGGGTGAGATCACACAGCCGCTGCCGAGGCCGCCGAGGAACAGCACCGGCGCGGCGACCCAGGGCGCGATGTCGAGGGGCGCGAAGCGGAGCAGCAGCGCTGTGCCGCCCAGCCCGGCGATCACGGCCGTGAGGCCGCCCACGGTGAGCATGCGGCCGAGCCGGTCCACCAGTCGGCCGGCGATCGCGGCCGCACAGGCCGAGCCGAGGGCGAAGGGAGTCACGGCGAGGCCGGACCGGAGTGGGGAGAAGCCCAGGCCGTCCTGGTAGAAGAGCGCGAAGACCAGCCAGACGCCGCTGAAGCCGATGAAGTAGAGCGTGCCGACGCCGGCGCCGACGGCGTAGCCGCGCACGGTGGTGAACAGGCGCGGATCGAGCAGCGGCTGGGTGTCCCGCTCGACGAGGCGACGCTGCCAGCGGGTGAAGCCGAGGAGGATCGCGGCACCGGCGAGGAACATCCACCACAGCCCGGCGAACCCGCCGGAGCCCGCCTGGACCAGCGGATACATCAACGCGAGGACACCGAGGCCGAGGAGGACGACGCCGGGCAGGTCCACGTGCTGCCGGCCGGACCGCCGGGTGCGTGGCAACAGGCGGCGGCCGAGGAGGACGGCGAGGATGCCGATGGGCACGTTGACGTAGAAGATCCACCGCCAGCCCTGGTCGCCGGCGGCCAGGGCGAGGATCAGCCCGCCGGCCAGAGGGCCGACGGCGGAGGATATGCCGACGGTGGCGCCGAAGAAGCCGAAGGCGCGGCCGCGTTCGGCACCGCGGAACATCTGCTGGATGAGCGCGGAGTTCTGGGGGGCCATGAAGCCGGCCGCCAGGCCCTGGGCGAGGCGGGCCACCACCAGCAGCGTGATGCTGGGGGCCGCCCCGCAGGCCGCGCTGAAGATCACGAAGCCGCTGAGGGCCAGCAGGAAGATGCGGCGCCGGTCCAGCGCGTCTCCGAGGCGGCCGGCGGTGACGAGCGCGAGAGCGAAGGTGAGGGCGTATCCGGACACCACCCACTGCACCTGCGCGGGAGAGGCGTCCAGGCCGCGCTGGACGGAGGGCAGGGCGACCGCCACGATCGAGACGTCCAGCAGGCTCATGAAGCCGGCCACCAGGGTGACCCACAGGGCCCGCCACCGGTGCGGATCCGGCTCGTATCCGGCCTCCTGCGCGCCCTGGTTCCGGTCGCCCGCCGCTGACGCTGTCACATGGGCTCCTCTCACCAGGTGGGCACCCGGCGAACCAAGTTCCCCCTCCGGGCACCGGCACACCACGGCCCGGCAAGCAGCGCGGGCCTCACCGAACGCACCCGGACATTACTGTCCGTAGTCGTCCGGGTGCCGCGCGAAGGGGGTCGTTTGAGCGTGCGAGATCTGTACAGGCGTTGTGGTTGGCACAGACGATCGGCGAAAGGAACGACGTAATGGCGGCGCCCGACAACGACGAGTCGGTGGACCCCGCAGCCGTGAGACGACACCGGGTGCTGTTCCGGGCGATCGAGAAACGACGCCATCCGAAGCTGCGCCGCAGCGACATCACCGTGACCGACGAGGCGGCGGTCAAGCGCGCCACGAAGGCCGCCGCGCTCGGCAACGCGATGGAGTGGTACGACTTCGGCATCTACAGCTATCTCGCCTCGACCATCGGGAAGGTGTTCTTCCCCTCGGGGAACGACACCGCCCAACTGCTCAGCTCCTTCGCGACGTTCGCGGTGGCCTTCCTCGTGCGTCCTCTCGGCGGAATGGTGTTCGGGCCGCTCGGCGACAAGGTCGGCCGCAAGCGCATCCTCTCCCTCACCATGATCATGATGGCAGTGGGGACCTTCGCCATCGGCGTCGTCCCCTCGCACGCCGTCATCGGTCTCTGGGCCCCGGCCCTGCTGATCTTCTTCCGGCTGGTGCAGGGCTTCTCGACCGGCGGGGAGTACGGGGGCGCCTCGACGTTCATCGCGGAGTACGCGCCCGACAGGCGGCGTGGTTTCTTCGGCAGCTTCCTGGAGCTGGGCACGCTCGCCGGCTACGTCGGGGCCTCCGGCCTCGTCGTCGTGCTCCAGACCCTCCTCAGCGACGACCAGATGCTCTCGTGGGGCTGGCGCATCCCCTTCCTGGCGGCGGCCCCGCTCGGCTTCATCGGTCTCTATCTGCGGCTGAAGCTGGACGAGACGCCCGCCTTCCAGAAGCTGGAGGGCGGCCAGGTCAAGGCGAGCGAGGCCGCCGAGGCCGTGGAGACCTCGGCCGCCGCCGACCTCGGCAAGATCTTCACCCGGTACTGGCGGCCGCTGCTGCTGTGCCTCGCGCTGGTCGCGGCGTACAACATCACGGACTACATGCTGCTGTCGTACATGCCGACGTACCTGTCCGACGAGCTGGGCTACGAGACCAACCACGGGCTGCTGATCCTGCTGCTCGTGATGGTGCTTCAGATGTGCGTCATCAACCAGGTCGGGCGGCTGTCGGACCGCTTCGGGCGCCGGCCGCTGCTGTTGTCGGGGATGCTGGGGTTCCTCTTCCTGTCCGTGCCGTCCTTCCTGCTCATCCGGCAGGGCAGTGTCGCCCTGATCGCCCTGGGACTGCTGCTGTTGGGGCTCTCCCTGGTGACGATGCTCGGCACGATGTCGGCGGCGCTCCCGGCGATCTTTCCCACCCACGTCCGGTACGGCTCCCTCTCGGTCGCCTACAACCTGGCCACGTCGATCTTCGGCGGTACGACTCCCCTGGTGATCACCGCCCTGATCAGCGCCTTCGACTCGACCCTCATGCCGGCCTACTACGCCACGGGTGCCGCGGTCATCGGCGTCATCGCCGTCCTGTGCATGAAGGAGACCGCCAACAAGCCCCTGGCCGGTTCCCCGCCGTCCGTCGAGACTGAGGCCGAAGCCGCGGAGATCGTCGAGGCACAGGCCCCTCGGCCGAGGTTCTGACCTTCCGTCGGGCAGTTGCGGTTCTTCGCCTCGCAAGCCCGGGGCAGCGGCGGCGGTCGTACCGGCCCGCCGTTGCCCCGGGGCACAGCCCTGCTGTCCGTGCCGATGCCCGGGACTAGGCCCTGCGCCCCGTCGTGGAGGCGAAGCCCAGCCAGGTGTGCCGGTTGTTCCACCAGCACCAGCCGACCTTCGGGGCGTCGCGGCGCTCGCGGCCGTCGCGCCCGGTGCCATTGCTGATCCAGATCGCCGGGGTGCGGGCGTCCATGCTGCCGTTGGGCTTGCGCAGCCGGGACCCGATGGTCATGAAGCAGCGGTTGCGCTCCAGGGCCGCCGGCTCCTGGAGCACCCAGTGGATGCCCTCGGTGAGCAGCAGCGGGGTGCGGTCCTCCTTGGTGAGGGCGGGCAGTGCCTCCTCCGGGCTCCAGTTGGCCATGTGGTCACCGCGGTCGACGCCGGTGACGACGTAGAGCGGGGTGTCGGGCAGTTCGACGGCGGTGGGTCTGAACTCGTCGACGTCGGGCATGTCGAGGACGACGAAGCCCGGTTTGCCGTCGCGGCGCAGCAGCGGCGCGAGGGCGGAGGCGGGGGCTCTGTCCGGGTGCACGGCCAGCAGGGCGCCCTCGCCGTCGCTCTCGGCGGCGAACGTACGGATCTCGTCGGCGGACAGCCCGGCGATCTCGTGCACCCCCAGTTCGATCAGCCGCTCGGCCTGCGCGCTCAGGGCCGGGAGTGCGGGGAGGGCGGTGGACGTGTCGGGCGTGGCGTCGGGCACGATGCTCCCATGGTCGGTGACGTGGGCGAACTCATGTCCAACGAGCCGGTCTGCCGGAGCGTTCCCGCGACGGATCACTTCTCCAGGAAGGCGAGCAGCGCCGAGTTGACCTCCTCCGTGTGGGTCCAGAGCAGTCCGTGCGGGGCGCCCTCGATCTCGACGTAGTCGGCGGCCGGGAGAGCCTTGTGGAACGGCCTGGCGGTGCCTTCCACGGGGAGGATGCGGTCGCCCGTGCCGTGCAGGATCAGAGCCGGCACGTCGATCGCCGGGATGTCGGCCCGGAAGTCGGTGTACCAGGTCGACGGCGCGGCGGCCGCCGCGAAGAAGCCGCCGCCCGCGGCGACGTTCCAGCTGTTGCGGACGGCCCCCTCGCTGATCCGGGTGCCGAGGTTCTCGTCGAGGTTGTAGAAGTCCTTGTAGAACTCCGTGTAGTACGCGTAGCGATCGGCCTTGACGGCCGCGACGATCCCGTCGAAGAACTCCTTCGGGGCGACCCCCTGCGGGTTGTCGTCGGACTTGAGCAGGCAGGGCTCCAGCGAGGCGAGGAAGGCGACCTTCGCGACCCGGCCGGAGCCGTACCGGGACACGTACCGGGCGACCTCGCCGGTGCCCATCGAGAAGCCGACGAGGACGGCGTCCCGCAGGTCGAGGGTCTCCATCACGGTGTTCAGGTCGGCGGCGAAGGTGTCGTAGTCGTAGCCGGTCGTCGGCTGGGCGGACTGCCCGAAGCCGCGCCGGTCGTAGGTGATCACGCGGTAGCCGGCGTCGAGCAGCACGGCGCTCTGCCGCTCCCAGGAGTGGCCGTCGAGCGGAAACCCGTGGATGAGGACGACCGGCTGACCGGATCCGTGGTCCTCGTAGTACAGGTCTACGGCGGTGGAGTTCTCCTGGCCCACGGTGATGTACGGCATGTGTTGCTTCCTCGTTTTCCGGGTGGCTGGTGAGGGGACCTGGCAACGTTAGGCCCGGAGCCGTGCGGCCGGTTGCCGGGGAGCGCACCGGTTCTTGACCGGGAGCGCACAAGAGCAGTCGATCGGAGATCGTCAATCGGTCGCACCGCCCGTGACCGGCGTGACACCATCGCCGCATGGAAGGGTTTTTGACGCCTGATCAGATCGACGCCCGTAAGTCCCGCGCCTTCGCCGCGGCCGTCGCCGCGGGTCGTGATCTGGGGCTCACGGTGACCGACGCCAGGGTGATCTACGACGTGTTCTCCGTCGTGGTGCACCTCGCTCCGTCGCCCGTGGTGGTGCGGGTGCCGACCGTCCTGCCGTCGTACTCCGGCCCCGAGTTCCAGGCGGCGCGGCAGCGGCTGGAGCTCGATGTGGTGGCGTGGCTGGCGGAACAGGGACACCCGGTGATTCCGCCGAGTCCGCTGGTGCCGCGCGAGCCCGTGCAGCGGGACGGTTTCTCGATGACGTTCTGGCAGTTCGTCGAGCTGGACCAGAGCATCGAGCCCGACTACGTGCACAACGCCGGTCTGGTCGCCGACCTGCACGCCGCGCTGCGCTCGTACCCGGGTGAGCTGCCGTTCCTGTCGGCGGCCGAACCGCGGTTCGTCTCCGAGGGACTTGCCGCGCTCGAAGGGCGGCCCGACCTGCTGGACCCGGCCGACCTCGACCGCGCGCGGCGCGAGTGGGACGTCCTGGAACCCGTCATCAGCTCACGCGCGGAGTTCGAGGCGGCGTTCCCGGGCATCGAGTTCCAGCCGATCCACGGTGACTCCCCCGCGGCCAACATCGTCTCCGCCAAGGACGGCGAGCGGTACTCCGACTTCGAGCTGACCACGTTCGGACCGGTCGAGTGGGACCTGGCGGCTCTCGGCCCCGAATGCGAGGCCGCCTACAACGCGGCCGCGGAACGCCGGGGTCTGCGGCCGCTGGACGAGGGGGTCCTGCGCGTCGTCAACGCCGTGGGCATGTCCCGCGCGGTGGCGTGCCTCGCGCTCGCGCCCCAACTGCCCATGCTCGTGGACGCGTTGCAGCCGGCCGTCGAACAGTGGCGGACGATGCCGTTCGCCGGTGGCCTGGGCGGCTGATCGAGAGGCGGTCGGCTCTGCTCACTCGGGCAGGGGCCGGTCGTCCACGACGTGTTTCATGACGAGGGTGGAGTTCAGGCGCTGGACGCCGGGCAGTCGGGCGAGCTGCTGGTCGTAGAGCTGCTGGAAGGCGGCCAGGTCGGTGGTGGCGACACGCAGGAGGTAGTCGGGGTCGCCGAACAGGCGCTGCGCCTGGAGCACGTGCGGGACGGCGGCCACACCTTCTTCGAACGCGGAGACGGTGTCGGCGTCCTCCCAGCGCAGGGTGACGAAGACGAGCGCCTCGAAGTTGAGGCCCACGGCGGCCGGGTCCACGACGGCCCGGTAGCCGCGGATCGCGCCCTCGCGTTCGAGGTCACGCAGACGTCGGTGGCAGGGCGAGACGCTCAGTTTCACTCGGGCGGCCAGCTCGGTGACCGTGAGACGGCCGTCCAGCTGTAGCTCGGTAAGAATTTTCCGGTCCAGGGCATCCATGGAGGAGATTCTGCCCCGGATGCCGCGATCAAGGAGTAAAGAAAGGAACACTTTCGGGCTGATCCGACCTAGCCTTCCTCTCGCGACAAGGCACGTGAGAGGGACCGATCGATGGACACGACGACGCTGGCGGCATTCCTGGCAGTGGATCTGCTGCTGGTGTTCACCCCCGGCGCGGACTGGGCCTATGCGATCACGGCGGGCGTCAAGGGCCGGTCGGTCGTCCCCGCGGTCGCCGGGCTGGTGGCCGGATACGCCGGATACACCCTGCTCGCGGTCGCGGGCCTGGTGGTGATCGTGGCGAATTCGGCGACCCTGCTCACCGCGCTGACCCTGGCCGGGGCCGGCTACCTGGTGTGGCTCGGCTGCGGCGTGCTGAGGCAGCCTGCCGTCCTGACGGCCTCCGAGGACGAGGCGGACTCCTCCCGCTTGCGGATCATGCTCAGGGGAGCCGGGATCAGCGGACTGAACCCGAAGGCGCTGCTGCTGTACTTTTCGCTGTTCCCGCAGTTCATCGACCCCGCGGGCGGCTGGCCGGTCGCCACGCAGACCGGCCTGCTCGGCACGCTGCACATGACCGCCTGCGCCGTCGTCTACCTCGCCGTCGGAGTCCTGGCCCGCACCGTCCTGAGGACCAGGCCCGCCGCGGCCCGGGCGGTCACGCGTGTCTCCGGCGCGTTGATGATCGCCATCGGCGGATTCCTGCTGGTGGAACGCCTGATGGGCTGATGATGCGCCTCGCGGTGGCTGGCCGTCAGAGCGTCTCAGGACCCCACGGGGGCGGTAGCGGGAAGCCGCAAAGGGGTAGTCGGCACCCCTCCCTGAGATGATGGCCGGGGAAGCGGCATGGGGCGTCACATCCGGAGGCACCGTGCAGGGACGCGTACCGGAGGACTTGGCGGTCGTCGTCGACGCCCGTGGGGTGATCACGGTGTGGAGCGACGGCGCTCGACGGCTGCTCGGATACGAACCCGACGAGATCGTGGGCCGGGGCGCCACGCGCCTGCTCGCCGCCGACCTGCCCGGTATCACGCGACGTCACGTGGCCGACGGGCAGCGCTGGGCCAGTGAGGTCGCGCTACGGCACCGGGACGGCGACCGTGTCGTGGTCCGGCTGCGGGGCACGCCGATGCTGGACGCGGACCGCAGGCGGCTCTGGCTCGTCACCGGCACGGCCCTCGCGCACACGGCGAGGCGGGCCGGGCACGGAGCCCTGCCCCTGTGGGACCTCACACTCGCGCAGCTCCCCGTGCCGGTGGCGGTCTACGACCGTGAGGCCCGGCTCGTGGCCGCCAACGAGATCATGACCCAGGTGATGGGCAGGTCCGAGGAGGAGATGAAGGGCCTGACGCTCTGGGAGATCGAGCCCAGGCCGCCCTTCGACGAGTACGACCGCCTTCAGCGTGAGGTCCTGCGCACCGGCGAGATGATCTTCCACGAGGAGCACGGCCAGGCTCCGGGCGACACGGGGCCGCATGCCTGGTCGATGTTCATGTCGCCGCTGAAGGACGAGACCGGTGCGGTGCAGGGCATGTCCGCCACCGTGTTCGACACCACGGAGCAGTACTGGGCCCGCCGCCGGCTGGCGGTGCTCAAGGACGCCGGCCTGCGGATCGGGAGCACCCTGGACGTGACCCGGACGGCCGAGGAGCTGGCCGAGGTGGCCGTGAGCGGGTTCGCGGACTTCGTCACCGTGGACCTGCTGGAGTCCGTCGCCCTGGGCGACGAGCCGGAACCGGTGCCGCTGGACGCGCCCGTCACCGTGCGGCGCACCGCGCAGCGGTCGGTGCTGGAGGGCTGTCCGGAGTCGGTGGTCGCCTCGGGCGACGCCACGCTCTACCCCGTGGGCACGCTGCCGGTGCGGACCCTGGTCGCCGGCCGGGGCTCCCGGCTCCGGCCGGGAGATCCGGGGCTGCGGGAGTGGATCAGGCCCTCCCGCGCGGAGTCGGTGGCCAGGCACATGGTCCACTCGGTGATGATGGTGCCGCTGCGCGCCCGCGGGGTGACCCTGGGGCTGGTGCACTTCCTGCGGCACCGGACGCCGGAGTCGTTCAGCGAGGACGATCTGCTGCTCGCGGAGGAGATCGTCGCCAGGGCGGCGGTGAGCGTGGACAACGCCCGCCGCTACACCCGGGAACGCCGGACGGCGCTGGCACTTCAGCGCAGCCTCCTGCCCGACCGGCCGCCGGACCTGGTGGCGATGCAGGTCGCCTACCGCTATCTGCCGGCCGGTTCCGGAGCGGACGTCGGGGGCGACTGGTTCGACGTGATCCCGCTGTCCGGCACCCGGGTCGCCCTGGTCGTGGGCGACGTGGTGGGACACGGCATCCAGGCCTCGGCCACGATGGGCCGGCTGCGGACCGCAGTGCGGACGCTCGCGGATGTCGATCTCGCCCCCGACGAGCTGCTCACCCAGCTGGACGATCTCGTCATCCGGATCGACCGGGAAGAGGGCCCGGAGGCGCGCGGGCGGGCGGCGGAGACCTCGGGGCAGGTCGGCGCCACCTGCCTGTACGCCGTGTACGACCCGGTGTCCCGTCGGTGCACGATGGCCCGGGCCGGGCATCCGCCGCCCGCCCTGGTCACGCCCGACGGCACCGTACGGTTCCTGGATCTGCCAGCCGGGCCGCCGCTGGGCCTGGGCGGCCTGCCGTTCGAAGCCGTTGAGGTGCGGCTGGAGGAGAACAGCCTGCTGGCGCTCTACACCGACGGGCTGATCAACGCCGCCGACCACGACATGGAGGCCGGGCTCGCCCTGCTCCGCGAGGCGCTCGGCAACCCTGCCGGGGAGTTGGAGGAGACGTGTGAGCAGGTGCTGCGCACCGTGCTGACCGGCCGTCCCGCCGACGACATCGTGCTGATGCTGGCCCGGACCGCCGCGCTCGACGCCGGGAAGGTGCGCACCTGGCAGCTGCCGCCCGACCCCGCGGCCGTGGCCGGGGCCCGCAAGATGGCGGGCGAGCAACTGGCCGCCTGGGGGCTGGCGGAGGCGGAGTTCACCACGGAACTCATCGTCAGCGAGCTGGTCACCAATGCGCTGCGGTACGGCGGCGCGCCCATCGAACTGCGGCTGATCCGCGACTCGGCCCTCATCTGCGAGGTGTCCGACGGCAGCAGCACCGCACCCCACCTGCGCCGGGCCCGCGTGTTCGACGAGGGCGGACGAGGACTGCTGCTCGTCGCCCAGCTCTCCGAACGCTGGGGCAGCCGCCAGACCCCCACGGGCAAGACCATCTGGGCGGAACAGCCGCTGCCCACGGAGCCGTCCTTCTGACCACCGGCTAGCGGGTGTCGACGATGCCGCCGGTCACCGCGATGACCTCGCCGACCGTGTAACTGGAGTCGGCGTCCGAGGCGAGGTAGACGTACGTCGGTGCGATCTCCTCCGGCTGGGCCGCGCGTTGGAGCGGGGCCTCGCTGCCGATGTGGGCGAGCCCGTCCGGCGGCATGTGCGGGTCGGCCTCGTTGAGCGGCGTCCAGGTCGGTCCCGGCGCGACCACGTTCGCGCGCACACCGCGCTTGGCCAGGTGCACGGCGACGGACTTGGTCAGGGTGATCAGCGCGGCCTTGGACGCCGCGTAGTCGATCATCGTCGTACTGCCCTTGAGCGCCTCTTCGGTGGCCGTGGCGATGACGGCGTCGCCGGGCTCCAGGTGGGGCAGCGCCGCCATGAGCAGGTGGAAGTACGCGTAGACGTTCGTCTTGAACGTCAGGTCGAAGTCCTCCGCGGTCAACTGGTCGAGTTCGAGCTTGCTGTTGAGGTACGCGGCGTTGCTCACGAGGATGTTCAGCCCGCCGAGCTCCGCCGCCGTCCGCTCGACGGCCTCGCGGCAGAACTCCGGGTCGGTGAGGTCGCCGGGCAGGAGCAGGCAGCGCCGGCCCTGGTCCTCGACCTCGCGCCGGACGCGCTCCGCGTCCACCTGTTCCTCGGGAAGGTGGACGATGGCGACGTCGGCGCCCTCCCGCGCGTACAGCAGCGCCACCGCCCGTCCGATACCCGAGTCGCCGCCGGTGATCAGCGCGGCCTTGCCCTCCAGCTTCCCGCTGGCCCGGTAGCGGCTCGCCCGGTAGCGCGGCCGGGTGCGCATATCGGCCTCGAGGCCGGGCCGCTGCTGCTTGTCGGAGTCGTAGGGCGGGTCGGGCTCGGACACGACCTGCGGTGCGGACCGTTCCTGTTCGGGCTGCACGGGCTTTCCTTTCGCCGGTGTCGTCGACGGCGCGGCCGTTCACCTGGGGTCACGCCGTTTCTTCCCCGCACCGCGTGCCCACATCGGCGGCAGGCATGTTCCCCGTTGTCGCCCGGCCGGCGCCGCGCCGACCGGCATGGCCGCACCCGCAAGGGGTACTCAGCCGATCTTGCAAGGCCCGGCCGGAGGGCCTGCTGTCGGAAGGAGATCCGTGACTGACGAGACGGTGAAGAACGTCTTCGTAATCGGGCTCGACGAGGCCAATCTGCCGACGCTGCGGGCGGTTCCCGGAGCTGACCGGCTGCGCTTTCACCAACTGCTGACCGTGGAGGAACTCCAGGTCGGCGAGGTGCACCTGCCCACGCTGTTCGACAAGGCCCGGGAGGTGCTGGACGCCTTCGACGGCAGCATCGACGCGATCGTCGGTTACTGGGACTTCCCGGTCAGCACCCTCGTGCCGATGCTGAGCGAACGCTACGGAACGCGGAGCACGAGCCTGGAGTCGGTGGTCAAGTGCGAGCACAAGTACTGGAGCCGGCTGGAGCAGCAGAAGGCGACCGACCGGCACCCGGGCTTCGACAGGGTCGACCTGTCGGCCGAGCCGCCTCGCCCGCCCGAGAAGGTGGCCTTCCCGATGTGGGTCAAGCCCGCGCTCTCCTACTCGTCCGAACTCGCCTTCGGAGTCGATGACGAAGAGGAGTTCCGCAAGGCCGTCACCGAGATCCGCGAGGGCATCTCCCGTATCGGCCGCCCCTTCGAGCACATCCTCGAACGCATCGACCTGCCTCCGGAGATGGACGGCGTCGGCGGCCGGGTCTGTCTGGCGGAGGAGGCGATGTCCGGCGTCCAGGTCGCCGTCGAGGGCTACGCCCACCAGGGCGAGGTGACCATCTACGGAGTTCTGGACTCCATCCAGTACCCGGACTCCCCGTGCTTCCTGCGCCACCAGTACCCCTCGACACTGCCGCCGGCGGTCATCGCGGAGCTCCACGACGTCTCGGAGCGGGTGATGCGGCAGATCGGAATGGACTCGGCCACCTTCAGCATCGAGTACTTCTACGACCCGCGGACGCAGTCGATCAACCTGCTGGAGATCAACCCCCGGCACTCCCAGTCGCACGCGGAGCTGTTCCAGTACGTCGACGGCGTCCCCAACCACCACTGCATGGTGAGTCTCGCGCTCGGCGAGGACCCGCGTATGCCGCACCGCGAGGGCCCTTACGCGATGGCGGCGAAGTGGTACCACCGCTGGTTCACCGACGGCGTGGTGCGCCGGGTGCCCGGGCCCGAGGAGATCGCCCGCATCGAGCGGGAAACACCGGGCGTGCGCATCGAGGTGGTCCCCGAGGAGGGCACCCGGCTCTCGGACCTCCCCGGACAGGACAGCTACAGCTACGAGTTGGCGCACATCTTCACCGGCGGGGCGGACGAGAAGGAGCTGCGGGAGAAGTTCGACCACTGTGTGGCCGCCCTGGGCCTCGCCTTCGACGAACCCCCGAAGGAGTGAAGCCCCGCCGGAGTGAACCCCCACGAGAGTAAGGAGCACGTGGGTTCCATGCGTTACGTGACCAACCTGCCCTACGCCACGAAGGAAGAAGAGCACGTCACGATCCCGATGTCCGACGGGGTCCGGCTCTCCGCGCACATCTGGCGTCCCACCTCGTCGGACCATGAGCCGGTGCCGGCGGTGCTGGAGTACATCCCGTACCGCAAGCGCGACCTCACGGCCGTGCGCGACTCGGTCCACCACCCGTATCTCGCGGGACACGGCTACGCCTGTGTCCGCGTCGACCTGCGCGGCACCGGCGACTCGGAGGGCGTGCTGCGCGACGAGTACCTGGAGCGGGAGCAGGCGGACGCGGAGGAGGTGCTGGCCTGGCTGACGGAGCAGCCCTGGTGCGACGGCGGCACGGGCATGATGGGCATCTCCTGGGGCGCGTTCGCGGCTCTCCAGGTGGCGGCCCGCCGGCCACCGGGCCTGAAGGCCATCGCCATCGCCTCCTTCACCGACGACCGGCACGCCGACGACATGCACTACATGGGCGGCGCCCTGCTGTCGGACAACCTGGCCGAGGCGGGCACGATGTTCGCCTACGGCACCTGTCCGCCCGACCCGGCCGTGGTCGGCGACCGCTGGCGCGAGATGTGGCACGAACGGCTGGAGCACACCGAGCCCTGGGTCCTCCAGTGGCTGCGCCACCAGCGCCGGGACGACTACTGGCGGCACGCCTCGGTGTGCGAGGACTACAGCAGCGTGCGCTGCCCGGTCCTGGCCTCCAGCGGATGGGCGGACGGCTACTCCAACGCCGTGACCCGGCTGCTCGGTCACCTGGACGTGCCCCGCAAGGGGCTGATCGGCCCCTGGTCGCACAAGTTCCCCCACCTCGGGGAGCCCGGCCCGGCGATCGGCTACCTCCAGGAGCTCGTACGGTGGTGGGACCACTGGCTCAAGGGCGTCGACAACGGCGTCATGGACGGCCCCATGCTGCAAGCGTGGATGCAGGACAGCGTGCCGCCCTCCACCGCGTACGAGGAGCGGCCGGGCCGCTGGGTCGGCGAGCCGGACTGGCCCTCCCCGCACATCCGGCAGGCCGTTCATCCGCTCACCCGGCACACGATCGGACCTCCGCGGGAGGCGACGGACGAGGGGAACGCCCCCGACGGCGACGCGATGACCGTGCAGTCGCCGCTGTCCGTGGGCCAGTTCGCGGGCAAGTGGGCCTCGTACAACGCTCCCCCGGACCTGCCGTACGACCAGCGCGAGGAGGACGGCGGTTCCCTCGTCTTCGACAGCGAGCCGCTGACCGAGCCGCTGGAGATCCTCGGCTCACCGACGGTGGAACTCGACCTGTCGGTCAGCGAACCGGTCGCCCTGGTGGCCGCGCGGCTGTCCGACGTGAGCCCGGACGGCTCCGCGACCCGGGTCTCGTACGGCATCCTGAACCTCACCCGCCGCGACAGCACGGAGTCCCCCGAGCCCCTGGAGCCGGGCCGCCGCTACCGCGCCACCGTCCCGCTGAACGGAGTGGCCCAGGCGTTCCCGCCCGGCCACCGCATCCGGCTCTCCCTCTCCACGTCCTACTGGCCGCTGGCCTGGCCACCGCCGAAGCCCGCCCTGCTGAGCGTCCACGAGCACTCCAGCACGCTCACCCTGCCGGTGCGGCCGGTGGAGGAACCGGACGAGGTGCCGTCGTCCCCCTTCGGTGAACCCGAGGGCACTCCCCCGCTCGCCACGAGCCAGGTGACACCCCCCGAGGAGCGCTGGGAGGTCAAGCGGGACCTGATCGGCTACCACTCCGAGCTGGACATCGTGAAGGACCGGGGCACGGTCCGCTTCGAGGACATCAACATGGAGGCGGGGCGCCGCGCCCACGAGCGATACACGGCGGTCGCCGACGACTTCACCTCGGTCAGCGGCGAATCCACGTGGACCATGCGGTTCCAGCGGGACGACTGGGACGTACGGGTGGTGACGCACACCCAGCTGAGGTGTGACGACACGGACTTCTTCGTGGACGCGACCCTCGACGCGTACGAGGCCGACCGCCGGGTGTTCTCCCGCACCTGGAACGAGCAGGTACCGCGCGACCTGCTGTAGTGGGGCCGGCGGTGGCGGCGGCGATGCCGCAAGGCACGCGCCGCGGGCCTGCGCCAGTCCGGAACCAAGGGTGACCTCGTCGAAGGAAGACCGGGTCGGGGGCGTCAGGCCGCCGCCCTCGCCTGGAACCGGCGCGGCGCCGTGTCAACACGATCAGTGGCGGTCCACCGCGCCCGTCACGGCCCGGCACACCTGGTCCGCGAGGCCGCCGATGGTGTCGATCATGGGCTCGCGGTGCCGGTCCTGGCGCCCCGGGTACTGGACCGCGAGCACCTCGACACCGGGGTTCAGTGCCTGGGCCACCGGCCGGAAGAAGGACGCCGAACCACCCGCGTGCGGCAGACAGACCAGTTGCACGGGGGCGCCGGGGCTCGGGAAGAAGCGCCGTATCCACGGATCGGTGGTGGTCATGGGGCCTTCCTGTTCGGTTGTGCGGGACCTCGGTCGCGCGGGACAACAGACACGCAGGCGCACGCCGTCGTGCACCTCCCATTCTGAGGTCGGCACAAAGCGCTCGGACGAGGTTCCCGAGATGGATACTTCCGGGCGGCCATGGCTGGCACCCCTGCCGCAGGGAGGTAGCCATGACCGACTCGCCCGCGCCCGGCGGGAGCTGCCGACGACCGCCCGCACGGGACGTGTCGAACTGACGCCCGCCGCCGAGGACCTGCCGCGACGGCTGACCGGGACGCACGGGCCGGTGCTGTTCCACCAGTCCGGCGGCTGCTGCGACGGCAGCGCCCCGATGGGCTACCCGCGCGGAGAGCTCCGGGCCGGTGCCGCGGACGTCCTGCTGGGGCACGTGGCCGGGGACACCCCGTTCTGGATGAGCGCGGACGAGTTCACGTACTGGTCGCACACCCACCTCACCGTGGACGTGGTCCCGGGACGTGGCAGCGGCTTCTCCCTGGAGACCCCGGAAGGCGTCCGCTTCCTGCTCCGCTCCCGCCTCCTCACCGACGAGGAGTTGCGGCGCATCGAGTCGGAACCGCCACTGCCGACCGGGGCGGACCAGGTCACCCGGAGTCTGTCGGCCTAGAGTGAGCCCATGTACACGACGCGGGTCTCCGGGCATGTCGGCGCGCCCCGTGCGGACGTCTACCGCGCGCTGGTGAGCGCGGAGGCGATCGCGCGCTGGCGGGTGCCGGCCGGGATGAGCGGTGAGGTGCACGAGTTCGACGCCCGTGAGGGCGGCGGGTTCCGTGTCTCGCTCACTCACCTACGAGGCGCCGGACGCCACCGGCAAGTCGGCCGCGCACACCGACACGTACCACGGCCACTTCGCGCGGCTCGTGCCGGACGAACTGGTGGTCGAGGTGCTCGCCTTCGAGGCCGTCGACCCCGCGCTGGGCGGCACGATGACGCTGACGACGACGCTCACCGACGCCGAGGGCGGTGGCACCGACGTCCTCATGGTCCACGAGGGGATCCCCGACGCCGTGCCCGCCGCCGACAACGAGACGGGCACGCGCATGGCCCTGGAGAATCTGGCCCGGTTCGTCGAAACCGGCCGGGAGGTCTAAGGCGCGGCGCACACGGACGGCAGTGCCCGCCCGAGCCCCTTCAAGTGCAGCCCGTCGAGCCGGTGGGTGTACGCGGACCAGCCGGCGGCCGTGGCTAGGCGGGGACCGCATGACGGCAGGCTCCGGGCCCGTTCCGTGTCGTCGAGCGCGGCCAGCAGCTGTGTGGTGATGCGGTCGAGGGCCGGGCGGACCTCCTTGGCCAGGTCCGGCCGTTCGGTGGGGCGCTCGCCGGGGTTCGCGTCCCAGCGGGCGTACAGGCCGCGCTGCACCAGCTTGTTCGCCTCGATCTGGTCCCGGAACACGGCGGCCACGGCGTCCGGGTCGAGGCCGAGGCCGGCCGCCCGGGCGCGGACGTCGTCCAGGATCCGCGCCTCGCGCTCCGGGTCGTCGATCGGCGTGTCCGTGCCGTACTTGGCGGCGGCGACCTTGTCGGCCAGCAGCAGCCGCTGGGCGAGCAGTTCGGTCACCGACGACAGGTCCGACGTCAGGCCGTGCGCGGCAGCCGTGTGATGCACGGGGGCGGGCCACTCGGCGGCGGTGGCCGGGCCGCCCGTCCCGAGCGCCAGGGTCGCCGCGGTCGTCAGGGTGCTGAGGACGGTGAGGGTGGACCGGAGACGTTGAGCACGCACAGGGGTGTCCTTCCGTGGGGGCGAAGCGCCGTACCGCGGCGCCGTCCGCAACCTACCGATCGGCACCAGGCGCGTGTTCACCGAGGTCCCAGAACAGGCCCGCCATGATGCGCAGCCCTTCGCGGGCCACCGACCCCAACAGGTGTTCGTCGGGGGCGTGTTGCGAGCAGGAGGGGTGGGAGTGCGGGATCCACACGGTGGGCAGGCCGAGGATGTCCGCGAAGGCGTCGTTGGGGAGGGTGCCGCCGAGGTTCGGCAGGACGGCCGGTTCCTTGCCCGTGGTGTGCCGCAGGGAGTCCACGGCCCAGCCGACCCACGGGTCGTCCGGGCTGAGGCGGGTCGCGGGGACGGCCTGGAGCACCTCGACGTCGACCATGGACAGGCCGTGGGCGTCGAGGTGGTCGCGGACGATGCGTGCGAGGTCGCGCCAGGGCGTGCCGACGACGAAGCGGAGCTGGACGTCGGCGTGGGCGGTGCCGGGGATGGCGCCGACGGGCTTGGCCGGATCCCCGGCGGCGAGAGTGAGGACCTCCAGGGTGTTCCAGCCGAAGACGCGTTCGGCCGGACTGAGGCCCGGCTCGCCCCAGTCGGTGTCGACCTCCGGGTCCGCGTCCCCGCCGCCCACGGTGAGATCCGCCAGGGCGGCCGCGACGGGCTCGGGCAGCGCCGGCGGCCGCAGTCCCTCCACCAGGATGCGGCCCCGGGAGTCGACCAGGGTCGCCAGGGCCCCGGCGAGCACCGTGGCGGGGTTGCGCAGGGCGCCGCCCCAGTTGCCCGAGTGGTGGGCGCCCTCGCGCAGGGCCACGCGGAGGCGGAAGTTGACGGCGCCCCGGGAACCGAGGAACAGGGTGGGGCGGCCGGCCGCGAGGCGTGGGCCGTCGGAGGCGATGAGCAGGTCGGCGGCCAGGTCGTCCGGCAGTCGGCGGCAGACCTCGTGCAGGCCTGGTGAGCCCGACTCCTCCCCCGTCTCCACGAGCACCTTCAGGTTGAAGCCCAGCCGGCCTCCCCGGGCGGCCAGGACCTGTTCGAGCGCGGCCAGGTTGACGGTGTGCTGGCCCTTGTTGTCGGCGGTGCCCCGGCCGTAGAGGCGGTCGCCCTCGACGACGAGTTCCCAGGGGGACAGGCCGGTGCGCCAGCGGCCGTCCTGGCCGGGGACGACATCGCCGTGGCCGTAGACCAGGACGGTGGGCAGGCCGTCGGCCTCCTGCCGGTGGGCGAGCAGGAACGGCCCCGCGTCCGGCGCCGGGTTGTCGACGATCCGTACGGTCGCGCCCAGTCGGCGTACGGCGGGGGCGAGTTCGTCGGCCAGGTAGGCGCGCAGCGGGCCCGTGCCGTCGGGTGGCGGGCTCTGGGTCGGGAACGCGACCCGGCGCCGCAGGTCGGCCAGGAAGCCGCCGGAGTCGTAGTAGGCCTCCGCCAGGCCGATGGCGGTCTCACGTGTCGTCATGCTGTCCGCTCCCGGTGTCCGTCGGGCCGGGTACGGCGGCCAGGCGGCCGTCCTCCCGGTCGAGCCAGTGCCGCCGCAGCGCCTGGAGCACCACGGAGACGTCGAAGGAGATCACCCCGTCAAGCTCCGCCAGATCCCGGGTGAGGAACGCGGCGAGGCCCTCCTCATCGCGGAAGACTCCCTGGTGGACGACGGAGAAGGCGCCGGCGTTGGTGGACACGTACCGGGCGGAGGGATGCCGGGCGAGTGTCCGCGCGGCCTCGCTCGTCCCGCCCGGTGACACGGTCAGGGCGACCACCGCCTCCAGGGCGTAGCCGAGCAGTGCGGGCTCGATCTCCACGCGGGGGCGGACCAGTCCGCGCTGGAGCAGCGACTGGGTGACGCGGTAGGCGGTGGACTGCCCGATGCCCAGTTCCCTGGAGATCTGCGCGGCGGTCATCCGGCCGTCGGCGGCGAGCAGCCGCAGCGCGCGCAGTTCGTCACCGGTGGGGCGGGCGGGCCGGTCCGTGCCGCCCGGATCCGCCTCGCGTTCCTCCGCGGTGTACGTGGCGAGCAGTCGGCGCTGGTCCTCCGTCAGGCGGGGCAGCCGCCAGGAGTCGGACTTGGTGTCGGCGCGCAGGACGAGTTCGGTCCGGGTGGAGCGTACGCCGGGGAGCGTGGCGATGCGCCGGGTCAGCAGGTCGCGGGCCTCGACGCGGCGCACGGGCTGGACGACGCAGTAGACGTCCGCCTGCCCGGCGGTGACCGCGACATGGGCCGCTTCGGGCATTCCGACGAGCCGCCGGGCGACGTCGACGGCCCGTCCCGGCGCGGCGATCCACACGTGCCAGGGAGTGCCCTCGCCGGTGACCGACAGGTCGACCTGGCCGATCACTCGCAGCAGCCGGTTCGACTCCAGCCGGGCCAGCCGCCGTCCCACGGTGCTCGCCGACACGCCCAGCGCCTGGGCCAGCAGGCTGAGCGGGGCGCGCGGCGCGCGCTGGAGAGCGGCGACCAGGTCGAGGTCGTCGTCGTCCAGAGCGTTCTCCATGCGATCCATCTTTCCGGGAACGAATCCGTCAACCAGCGACTTCACACGACCGATACGACCGCAACAACCTTTTTACTTGCATGATTTCATCAATGGGGTCGTCAATAGGGAAGTGACCACCGCCACTTCGCCCCCTTCGCCCGACGCCCCCTCGAAGCAGCTCTCCCGGCTGCTCGCCGTCCTCGGGCGCATCGAGCGCCTCGGCAACAAACTCCCCCACCCCTTCTGGCTGTTCGGTGTGCTCAGCGTCATCCTGGCGCTGGTCAGCTGGCTTCTGTCGGCCACCGGCGCCTCCGCGCTCAACCCCGCCACCGGCAAGACGGTGGGGGTACACAGCCTCGTCTCGGGCGAGGGGCTGCGGATGATGATCTCCGACGCGGTGACCAACTACGCCACGTTCCCGCCGCTCGGCACGATCCTCGTGGTGATGCTCGGCGTGGCCGTCGCCGACCGGTCGGGGCTGCTGCCGGCGATGCTGCGGGCGGCCGTCGCCCGGGTCCCGGCCCGGTGGCTGACGTTCACGCTCGCCTTCACCGCCATGGTCGCGCACGTCGCGTCCGACGCGGCCTACGTGGTGCTGGTGCCGCTGGGCGCCATGGCGTTCCGGGCGGTGGGGCGCAGTCCGATGCTCGGTGCCGTGGTGGCGTTCGTGTCGGTGTCCGCCGGGTACGACGCGAGCCCGCTGGTCACACCGACGGACGCGATCCTGGCCGGG
This sequence comes from Streptomyces azureus, assembly GCF_001270025.1. Classification (NCBI taxonomy): domain Bacteria; kingdom Bacillati; phylum Actinomycetota; class Actinomycetes; order Kitasatosporales; family Streptomycetaceae; genus Streptomyces; species Streptomyces azureus. Next base: position 25,780 of record NZ_DF968299.1, read on the forward strand.
CTCACGACGGCCGCCGCGCACACGGTCGACCCTTCGTACGTGGTCAACCCGCTGTCCAACTACTTCTTCTCCGTGGCCTCGTCGGTCGTCCTGGCGGTCGTCGTCACCGTCGTCACGGAGAAGGTCATCGCCCGGCGGGTGGCGGCGATGCCCGAGGAACCGGAGCCGGAGGACGCGCCCGAGGCCGCCGGTACGGAAGCCGGGGGACTGACGCTGCGCCCGGAGGAGCGCAGAGGTCTGCGCAACGCGGGTCTCGCGCTGCTGGCGTACGCCGCGCTGGTCGTGGCCGCGATGGCCCCGGCCGGATCGCCGCTGCGCGGCGAGGGCGGCAGCATCGTGGAGTCGCCGGTGCTCACCGGTATCGCGGTCGTGCTGGCGGTGGCGTTCCTGATCGTGGGCGCCGTGTACGGGCGCACGGTCGGGACCGTGACGACGGGCCGGGACATCCCCGACCAGATGGCGAAGGGCCTGCGCGAGATGGCGCCGATCCTGGTGCTGTTCTTCGCGATCTCCCAGTTCCTGGCGTACTTCAAGTGGACCGGCGTCGGCGAGGTCCTGGCGATCCGGGGCGCCGGCCTGCTGAAGTCGGCGGGCATCACGGGCCCGGTCGCGTTCCTCGGCGTCCTGCTGGTCTGCACGGTCATCAACCTGCTCGTCACCAGCGGCTCCGCGCAATGGGCCCTGGTCTCCCCGGTGTTCGTGCCGATGTTCATGCTGCTCGACATCCCGCCCGAGGTGACCCAGGCGGTGTACCGCATCGCCGACTCGTGCACCAACGCGGCGACCCCGATGAGCGCGTACTTCGTGATGACCCTGGGCGTCGTCCAGCGCTACCGGCGCTCGGCCGGCATCGGCACGCTGCTGTCGCTGACCCTGCCCCTGTGCCTGGTCATGCTGGCGGCCTGGACGCTGCTGTTCTACGCCTGGTGGGCACTGGGCATTCCCCTGGGCCCCGGAGTGCCCGTCCGCTGACCGTCCGGCCGCTTCCGTACGTACGAGGAGGACCGCCCATGTCCCTGACCCGTGTCGAGTCGCTGGCCCGGACCGCCCTGCCGGAGATGACCGGCGACCTGCGGAGGCTGGTCGAGCTGGAGACCCCCAGCGACGACAAGGAGTTGCTGACCGCCGGCCTCGCCGCCGTCGAGACCTGGACACACCACCGGCTCGGCCCTCCCGACGACGCGCGGAGGTACGACGGCGGCCCGCACGGCGACATGCTGGAGCTGCTCTACCGGGGCACATCCCCTGCGGTGGTGCTGGTCCTGTGCCACTACGACACGGTGTGGCCGGCCGGCACCCTCGCCGAGTGGCCGTTCCGGGCGAGCGGGGACGGCCGGGCCACCGGACCGGGCGTGTTCGACATGAAGTGCGGCCTGGTGCAGGCGGTGTGGGCACTGCGCCTGCTGCGGGAACTGGACCTGCCGCGCCCGTCGGTACGGCTGTTCCTGAACGGCGACGAGGAGATCGGCAGCCCCGCCTCCCGCCCGCACATCGAGCGGCTGAGCGAGGACGTGGCGGCCACGCTCGTGTGCGAGGCGTCGGCCGGGCCGCAGGGGGCGCTGAAGACGTCCCGCAAGGGCGTCGGCCTCTTCGAGGTGGCGGTGGAGGGCGTCGAGGCACACGCGGGCCTCGATCCGCACCGGGGCGCCAGCGCCGTGCACGCCCTCGCCGAACTGGTCACCCGCATCGCCGGGCTGGGCTCCCGGGAGCGGGGCACGACGGTCAACGTCGGGCTGATCAGCGGCGGCACGGGCCGCAACGTCGTCGCCGGCCGGGCGAGCTGCGGCATCGACGTACGGATCCCCGACCCCGCCGAAGCGGCCCGCGTCGACGCCGCACTGGCCTCCCTCGCCCCCTGCGACCCCCGGGTCCGGGTCTCGGTCACCGGCGGCTGGAACCGCCCCCCGATGGTGCCGACGCCCGCCTCCCGGCCCCTGTTCAAGCAGGCGCGTGCGGCAGCGGAGGAGCTGGGGTGGCCCCTGCGGGAGACGGCCGTCGGCGGGGCGAGCGACGGCAACTTCGTCTCCGCGCTCGGCCGCCCCGTCCTCGACGGCCTGGGCGCGGTGGGCGACGGTGCCCACGCCCGGCACGAGCACGTCCTGTTGGACCATCTACCGCCGCGCACGGCACTGCTGGCGGGGCTCCTCATGGCCGGGGCGGCGTAGCCGCGGAATGGCCGGGCGGCGTAACCGAGGACGCCTCCCGACCTCTGGACGCCCTCCCGCGGGCTCGCCTAGGGTGCGCCGGCAAGCGCTTTCTAGCCTGCCCAAGCCAACCCCACGTGCGCGCAGCCCCGCCCGGACGAGGAACCGACGCGGGTCTGACGCGGAAAGGCAGTGCCCCGTGCCGCACAGACCTTCGTCTCCTTCGGTGACCCGCAAGTCGTTCTTACGGGGAATGGCAGCCGTCGGCGCCGCCCCCCTGCTCCCCGCCGCCGTACTCCCCATCGCCACCGCCGAAGCCGCCCCCTCGACCCGACCGGACTTCCCGCTGCTCCGGAACGGCACCCCCACGGACGTGTTCGTGGACGCCGCCGACGACCCCGCCGTGATCCGCGCGGCCGGTGACCTCGTGGCGGACGTGGAGCGGGTCGGCGGCGTCGGACCACGGCTGCTGCACACCGTGCCCCGGCGGGCCGAACTCCTGGTCGTGGTGGGGACGATCGGCACCAGCCCGGTGATCGACCGGCTCGTCCGGCACAGACGCCTGGACGTCTCCCGGGTCGAAGGCCGCTGGGAAGCGTCCGTCACCCAGGTCGTGGACCGTCCGCTGCCCGGCGTGGACCGCGCCCTGGTCATCGCGGGCAGCGACCGGCGCGGCACCGTCTACGGCGTCTACGAGACCTCGGAACGCATCGGCGTCTCGCCCTGGTACTGGTGGGCCGACGTCCCGGTGGTCCGGCGCGACACGGTGACGGTCCCGGCAGGCCCCTTCGTACGCCACGAGCCCGCCGTCCGCTACCGCGGCATCTTCATCAACGACGAGCAGAACCTGACCACGTGGTCCCACCGCACCCAGGAGCCGGACAAGAACATCGGCCCCCGCACCTACGAGCGGGTCTTCGAACTGCTGCTGCGCCTGAAGGCCAACTACCTCTGGCCCGCGATGCATCCGTACTCCGACTTCTTCAACAAGCACCGCGAGAACCCGGAACTGGCCGACCGCTACGGCATCGTGGTCGGCTCCAGCCATCCCGAGGCCATGCTCCGCAACGGCGTGCACGAGTGGGAGCCGTGGGCCGAGGAGCACCGGAACCCCGACGGCACCCTGCCGCTCTACGACTACACGGTGAACCCGGCCGTCATCTCCGACTACTGGCGGGCGCGGGCCCGGCAGAACGCGGGCTATGAGAGCAGCTGGACGATCGGCATGCGCGGCCTGCACGACTCCGCGCTGGAGACGAAGTACGCCACCACGATCCCGGAGAAGGTCGCGGTGATGAACGACATCATCACCGACCAGCGCCGCATCCTGGCCGAGGAGGTGGGCGAGGCGGCCCAGCCGCAGATCTTCATCCCGTACAAGGAGGTCCTGGAGCTGTACAACGCGGGCGTCCGGGTCCCCGACGACGTCACGCTGATCTGGCCGGACGACAACCACGGCAACATGCGCCAGCTCCCGGACGAGGCGGAACGGCGGCGCGCCGGCGGCAACGGCATCTACTACCACCTCTCCTACTGGGGCCGCCCCAGGAGCTATCTGTGGCTGGACACCACGCAGTTGAGCAAGGTGTGGCAGGAACTGCGCCGGGTCCACGACCACCAGGCCGACCGGATGTGGATCTTCAACGTCGGTGACATCAAGTCGATCGAGACGGGCCTGTCCTTCTGCCTGGACATGGCCTGGGACGTGGACCGCTGGGGCCCGGGGAACGTCGAGGAGTTCCTGGTGGAATGGGCGGGGCGCCAGTTCGGCCGGCGCCACGGCTCGGAGATCGCCGCCATCCGCACGGAGTACTACCGCCTGGCGGCGGAGCGGCGCCCGGAGTTCATCGACAAGGCGATCTTCTCGACGGTGCACCACGGGGATGAAGCGGAACGCCGGATGTCCGCCTACGAGCAGTTGCTGGACCGGGTGCGGAAGCTGGGTGCGAAGCTGCCCGAGCCCTACCGCGACGCCTTCTACGAACTGGTCGAATACCCGGTGCACGGTGCCTACTTGATGAACCTGAAGTACTACTGGGCCGACCGGAACGCGCTCGCCGTCCGTCAGGGGCGCGGCGCGGGCACCAACCGCTTCGCGGACCTGGCCGAGGCCGCGCACTCCGAGGAGCAGGCGATCACCCGCCGCTACAACTCGGAGATCGCGGGTGGCAAGTGGGACGGCATCGTCAACCCCTATCCCTCCCAGATCCCGAAGGCCCCGGGCCGTCCGGCCGTCACACGGGTGCCCCGCCAGGAGACCTCGGGCCTGGGGCTGGCCGCGGAGGGCAACGAAACGGGAGCGAGCCGACCGCTCTCCTTCTCCTCCTACACCCGCGACCGCCGCTTCGTCGACGTCTTCAACACGGGCTTCCTCCCCTTCCGGTGGCAGGCCGAGCCGAGTCACCCGTGGATCCGGCTGAGCACGGCGGGCGGTGAACTCACCGACCAGACACGGGTACGGGTGGAGATCGACTGGCCGCGGGCACCGGAGGGCACCCACCACCCCACGCTGACCTTCACCGGCGCCGGCACCACCGCCGAGGTACGCCTGCGGGTGGTCAACGACGGCGAACGTGCCCGACAGCGCGCCCGCGGATTCGTCGAGGCCCACGGCTATGTGTCGATCGACGCCGCGCACTTCGACCGCCAGGTGGCGCGCGGCGGGGCCCGGTGGCGGGTCGTACGCGGACTAGGACGCCGTACGGCCGCCGTAGAGGCGGTTCCGACAACCGCACCACCGGTCACCGAGGACCTCCCCACCCGGTCACCGGAATTGCGCTACCGGGTGCGCTTCACCAGCACCGGCACCTTCCCGGTGACCGTCTTCCGGCTGCCCTCCCTCGACGAGCGGGGCAAGCGCCGGCTGGCGATCGCCCTCGACGACAAGCCGCCGACGGTCCTGTCCGGCCAGGCGATCGCCACCGGCAACCGGGGGGACGCCTGGGCCCGCAACGTCGAGGAGGGCATCGAGAAGCTGACCACCACGGTGACCGTGACGGAGCCGGGTGAACACGTCCTGCGGCTGTTCATGACCGACCCCGCGATCGCCGTGGACCAGATCGTCATCGACACGGGTGGCCTGCCCGCGAGCTATCTCGCGCCACCGGAGAGCTACCACCGCGTCTTCAGTCCCGACCCCGCCGTCGCACCGGGCGCGGAGGCACCGGACCTATAGGCCGGTCACCGGCAGTCGCCTGGCGCGACTGCCGGTGTTCTTCAGGAGACTGACGGGAACACAGATTTCTGCATACACAGAAATCAAAAAGCTGGGTGCATGCATCAACCGTGATTCGCTAGACGCCCCTCCGTGCATCTGTGCGCCCCTACGGAGAAAGGATTCGGCGAGCCGTAGGCAGATTCCACTGGGCAGGACATGAGGCGAGCATCAAGTCGGTGCGACCGCACCAACATCCCGTGTGCCCAACTGAGGCAGGTGGTATTCGATGAGCGGCTACGTTCCCGGACCAACCCGAAATTGGACAGTGGGCACTGCTCCAGGCATATTCCCCTTCATCGGCCACGGTATCGACTTGGTCCGTCGACCGCTGGCTTTTCTGAATTCTTTGCCCGGACACGGGGATCTGGTCGAGATACGCCTGGGCCCGCAGCGTGCCTGGATGGCGTGTCACCCGGACTTGGTCCACCAGGTGCTCAGGGACCCGCGCACGTTCGACAAGGGCGGCCCGCTCTACGACAGGTTGCGGATGCTGCTGGGGGACGGCGTCGGCACCTGCCGCCATGAGGATCACCGGCGCCAGCGCAGGATGCTCCAGCCCGAGTTCCGCAAGGCCCGCGTCGTCGACCAGGTGCGCCTGGTGGGCCAGGAAGTGGAGTCGGTGTGCCGCGCATGGCGGGCCGGGCAAGTGGTCGACATCAGCGCGAGCATGCTGGACCTGTCCACACGCGTGGTCAGCCGTGTCCTCTTCTCCGACTCGCTCGCCACCGCGACGGCCGCCGAGATGCGCACGTGCCTGGCCACCGTGGTCCGCGGCATGTTCGTCCGGACGGTGATGCCGGTCGACGCCCTGTTCCGTGTTCCCACGCCGGCGAACCGGCGTTACCGGCACGCTTCCGACCGCCTGCGCGCGATCGTCGACGCGGCCATCGCCCAGCGCCGGCGAAGCACTCCGCACGACGACCGCGACGACCTGCTCGGGACCCTGCTGACGGCCACGCGGGCCGACGGCGGGGGGACGGCGATCACCGATCGGGAAGTCCACGGCCAGGTGATGACGCTGATGTTCGCCGGCGCCGAGAGCACCGCCCTGTGCCTCTCCTCCGCCCTGGAGCTCCTGGGGCGGCATCCCGAGGAGGAACGCCGCCTGCACTCCGAAGTCGACGCCGTGCTCGCTTCAGGGCAGCCGCCCGGCCCCGACGAGCTGCCACGCCTCGTCCGCACCCGGTGCGTCCTCACCGAGACCCTCCGCCACCGCCCTCCCGGCTGGCTCTTCACCCGCGTCACCACGCGGGAGACGGAGCTCGCCGGGCACCGTCTCCCGCAGGGCGCCACCGTCATGTTCAGCCCGTACCTCCTGCACCACTCCCCCACCCTGTTCCCCGACCCCGATCGCTTCCTCCCCGACCGCTGGCTGCCCGGGCAGGCCGTCGCGGTCCCGCCCGGAGCGATGATTCCGTTCGGTGGGGGCAGCCGGAAGTGCATCGGAGAGACACTCGCGCTGACGGAGGCCACGGTGGCCGTCGCGTTCATCGCCCGTCACTGGCGGCTGCGTCATCTGCCCGACTACACCGAACGGCTGCGCCCCGCGGCGTCGTTGGGGCCGAGGGGATTGGTGATGGTCAGCGAACCGCGAACGAGGCGGCCGGTGGGCACACCGCCTCGGGCGGATTCCCGCGCACCCGGGGCAACTGTCGTACCCGTCGTACACAACTCCCGAACGGCAGGTGGCAATGATGTCCACGACGCATGAGGAAATCACGCTCGCCGCGCAGGAGGAGATTCCGGTCGTCGATCTCAGGAAACTGATCGACGCGAACCTCTACATGCCCTTCCCTTTCCAGCGCAACCCCCACGCGTCCGAAGCGGCGGCAGGCGTCGAGGAATGGCTGAGCACCTGGGGGCTGACCGACGAGCCGGCGGTGGCGGCCATGATCTCCTATACGCGCCCTGCCGAACTCGCGGCCTACAACAGTCCGACCATGGATTCCGGGCTCCTCCAGATCATGGCCAACCAGATCGCCTACCAGTTCATCTTCGACGACCGCGCGGAGGACGTCGGCCGGCACACACCGGGCCGGTTGCTGCCCATGCTGTGCGAGAGCATCGCGATCCTGCGGGACGGCCAAGCGCCCACCACCCCGCTCGGGGCGGCCCTGGCCGACCTCCATCGCCAGGTACAGGAGCGGTGCACACCCGCTCAGGCCGCGCGGTGGGCCTGGAGCAGCCGTGAGTACGTGCACGGCCTGCTGTACGAAGCGGTGGCCCAGACCCACCCCGGCTCGGTGGGAAGCGGGCTGTGCCGGTCCATACGCTCCCTCATCGCGGGCGTCGAGCCGTTCTACCCGCTGTGCGAGGCCGCGCAGCCGTGCGAACTGACCCCGGAGGAGATCCATCACCCCGTCATACGACGCCTGAGCCGGCTTTCGGCCGACGCGGCGGTGTGGATACCCGACCTCTTCTCCGCGGTGAAGGAACAGCGGGCGGGCGGCGTGATCAACCTGGCCCTCGCCTACCAGCGGACACACCGGTGCTCCCTGCCGGTGGCTGTCACGCTCGCCACACGGCACATCAACAGCACGATCCGCGAGTTCGAGGAACTCTACGGTGAGCTCAGGCCGGAGTTGAGCCCGTCCGGCGTCGGCTACGTGGAGGGCATGGCCGGCTGGATCCGGGGCTGCTACTCCTGGTCCCGGACCGTGCCACGGTACGCGGACACGATGGCGGCGCCCGCGGTGCTCTGATCCGCTGCCGGACCGGCCGTATCCACCACAGGGGACCCGAGAGGGGCGGAAGCACATCAGATTACCCGAAAGGCTGAGTCCCCGAACCGCTCCTGCGGCAAATTCATCCTCTCCGTCGACCTCCTGTTCCGACCCGGCCATGGGGCGTGCACGAGGGCGTACGCTCGCCCCGTCCGGCGGGGAGCAACGACAGGAAGCGGTAGACCACATGGCCCATGGGCTGCGGCAACCGATCACCGAAGACCGGCCTCTAGTCGCAACGCCGTTCAGTTAGGGCGGGGCTGGGGGTGTCAAGGGCCGCTCGTGAGCATGGCGATGCTGAT